>NZ_JAAGPC010000004.1:0-126438 GCF_017104595.1 Burkholderia sp. Tr-20390
GCTGATCGCGATGCCGAGCTGGCCCGTCTCCGGGCAACGCCCGACGATGGAGAAAGTCATGTCGCCTCCTACGCGCGGTTCGGCTGCCAGTTGTCCGGGATCACGGCGATCACGTCGATTTCCATCACCCTACGTACAACGACATGTTTACCTCGACCCGTATTGCCGTCGCGCTGTCCGGCGCGATCTCCGTTCTCTTCGCGTCGGCCGCCTGCGCGCAAGGCGCCGACACGCAAACCGACGCCCCGGCCGCGTCGCCCCTGCCCGCGATCAACGTCAACGCAACCCGCGAGATCGACTCGCTGACATCGAAATCGACCGGCAGCCTGAAACGCACGCTCGAGCAGACGGTCGGCTCGGTGGGCTTCGTCGATGCCGACCGCTACCGGAACACCTATGCGTTCACGCTGCGCGACGTGCTGAAGGACGTGCCCGGCGTGTTCGTCGAGAACCGCTACGGCCAGGAGTTGCGGCTGTCGATTCGCGGCTCGGGGATCGCCCGCTCGTACCACACGCGCGGCCTCGAGATCCTGCAGGACGGCATCCCGACCAACCTCGCGGACGGCAGCGGCGACTACTACCAGATCGATCCGCTCGCGCTGCAGGCGGTGCAGGTCTACAAGGGCGGCAACGGCCTCGCGTACGGGGCGTCGACACTCGGCGGCGCGATCGATTTCATCACGCCGACCGCCCATACCGCCGACGCGCCGAACATCCTGCGCGTGGAAGGCGGCAGCTACGGCACGGTGCGCACCAGCGCGCAGATCTCGCGCGTGCTCGGCCCGCTCGACTTTCTCGCGAACTTCAGCGTCAACCACGCGGACGGCTATCGCGATCATTCGAAGGGGCAATACGAGCAGTTCAACGCGAACGTCGGCTACCGGTTCAGCCCGACGGTCGAGACGCGCTTCTATGTCGGCGTGTACGTCGTCGACCAGTTGCTGCCCGGCACGCTGTCGCTGTCCGACGCGCTGAACAATCCGACCAAGGCCGCGCCGAATGCGATCTCGGGCGATCAGGCGCGCAACACGCGCACCGAGCGGATCGCGAACCGCACGACGGTGAAGCTCGATTCGGGCGAGCTGCAGTTCGACACGTGGGCGATTCACAAGAGCCTCTATCACCCGATCTTCCAGGCGCTCGACCAGGACGGCTGGACCTACGGCTTCGCGCCGCGCTACACGGGCCACCTGACGCTCGGCGGGATGCGCAACGACCTGATCGTCGGTGCGCGCTTCTTCGGCGGCCGCACGCAGGCGAACCAGTACGTGAACGTCAACGGCAACAAGGGCGCGCAGACGCTCGACTCGACGCAGACCGCGTTCAACTACGAGGCGTACGTCGAGAACCGGCTGTTCTTCATGCCGACCGTCGCGCTGATGACGGGTGTGAAGGTGCTGCACTCGGTGCGCGAGTACATCGACAACGGCAGGCTGCCGCGCAACCCGAACACCAAGTCGACGAACGCGAGCTACAGCGGCGTCAATCCGAAGCTCGGGCTGCTGTGGCAGCCGGACGCGCACACCCAGGCGTACGTCGACATCACGCGCAGCCAGGACGTGCCCGACTTCACCGACCTCACGCAGACCTTCTCGAACACGACGCGCTTCACGCCGCTCGCGGCGCAGCACGCGTGGACGATCGAGTTCGGCACGCGCGGCGCGCGCGAGCGCGTGAGCTGGGACGTGACCGCCTATCGCTCGCTCGTGCGCGACCAGCTGCTGCAGTACACGACGAACCCGGACGTGCCGGCGTCGACGTTCAACGCAAACAAGACGGTGCTGCAAGGGATCGAGGCCGGCGCGTCGGTCGAGTTGCTGCGCAACGTCACCGGGCGCGGCGCGGGCGACAAGGTCACGCTGTCGGGCATCTGGAACCTGAACGACTTCCGCTTCA
Organism: Burkholderia sp. Tr-20390; assembly: GCF_017104595.1. Taxonomy (NCBI): domain Bacteria; kingdom Pseudomonadati; phylum Pseudomonadota; class Betaproteobacteria; order Burkholderiales; family Burkholderiaceae; genus Burkholderia; species Burkholderia sp. Tr-20390. The sequence goes on from NZ_JAAGPC010000004.1 coordinate 1,897, forward strand.
AGAACGACCCGCAGTACGGCAACAACCGGATCGCCGGCGTGCCGCTGAACGTGCTGCGCGCGACGCTGGGCTACGCGCGGCCGAGCGGCTTCCACATCGCGGCGACGCTCGACTGGGTGCCGTCGGGCGCGTGGGCCGACGATGCGAACACGTTGCGCGTGCCGAGCTACACGTTGCTCGGGCTGCAGGCCGGCTACGACTTCCGCAATGGCCTGTCGCTGTTCGTCGACGCGCGCAACCTGACCAACAAGCGCTATGTGAGCGACATCAGCACGGTCGCCGATGCGCGCACCGCGAACACCGCGATCTTCTATCCGGGCGAAGGGCGCAGCGTGTTCGCCGGCATGCGGTACGCGTTCTGATGCCCGGCCTGACAAGCAACACCGCATTGAACAGATTCAAAGGATCTCGAAACATGAAGTTCAGATTGATGCTGCCCGCCGCCTTGCTCGCGGCCTTCTCGCCCGCCGGGCAAGCCCAGGAGAGCGATGCCGCGAGCGCCGGCGCCACGCTCGCACCGATTCGCGTCAGCGCCCAGAAGGCGACACCGCTCACGCAGCCGCTCGACGCCGGCAGCCGTCTCGGCCTGACTTCGCTCGAAACGCCCGCGAGCGTCGAGCAGATCGATCGCAACACGCTCGACACGCGCGGCGACAGCGCGATCGTCGACGCGGTGAGCCGCGCCGCCGGCATCAGCGCGTCGCCGCATCCGGGCAACGGGGGCTCGGAGCTCGGCGCGCGCGGCTTCGTCGGCGCGTCGTCGGTCACACAGCTCTATGACGGCGTACGCCCGTACGGCGCGATCGGCATCACGTTTCCGTTCGACACGTGGTCGGTCGACCATATCGACGTGCTGCGCGGCCCCGCTTCGGTGATCTACGGCGAAGGCGCGATCGGCGGGGTCGTCAACATCGTGCCGAAGAAGCCGACGCGCGGCGCGATCCGGAACGAGCTGCAGGTCGGCGGCGGCACCGAGGGCACGGCGCGGGTCGCGTTCGGCAGCGGTGGCGCGATCAACGACCAGCTGTCCTATCGCTTCGACATCAGCGGCAACCGTTCGTCGAACTGGGTCGACCGCGGCAATTCGCGCAACCTGTCGATCTCCGGCGCGCTGCGCTACGACGTGAGCGCCGACCTGTACGTGACCGCGTCGTATGCGCAGGGCTTCCAGCATCCGATGCAGTATTTCGGCGTGCCGCTCGTGAACGGCGCGCGCGATCGCGCGCTCGACAAGAAGAACTACAACGTCGGCGACAGCGACATCGCGTTCCGCGACAGCTGGGCGACGGTCGCGGCGAACTGGCAGCCGAGCGACAGCCTCAACGTGACGAGCACGCTGTACCGGATGAAGAGCAACCGTCACTGGAAGGATGCGGAGTACTACACGTACCTGCCGTCGACCGCGCAAGTGCGGCGCAGCAGCTTCACGGAGATCTTCCACGACCAGGAGCAGTACGGCAACGTGACGGCGGCCACCGTCACCACCGCGCTGCTCGGCATGCGCAACACGTTCTCGACGGGCTTCGAGTTCAATCACACGACGTTCCAGCACGACAACAACTCGCCGTATTCGGGCACGTCGACGGTCGATCCGTTCAACTTCGATCCGGGCAGCTTCATCAACACGGCCGGCACCTATCCGAAGTACCGCAGCCAGGCGAACCAGTACGCGCTGTTCGCCGAGAACCGGCTGGAGATCACGCCGCGCTGGTCGGTGATCGGCGGGCTGCGCTACGACCATGCGAGCGTGAACCGCGACGATCTCGTGAACGGCGGCGCATTCACGAAGGTGTTCGCGAACACCGGCTGGCGCATCGGCACCGTGTACGACGTGCAGCCCGGCCTCGCCGTATACGGCCAGTATTCGGTCGCGGCCGATCCGATCAGCTCGCTGCTGTCGCTGAATGCGTCGAAGGCGAACTTCACGCTCGCGACCGGCCGGCAGATCGAGATCGGCGTGAAGCAGTCGTTCCTCGGCGGCAAGGCGGAATGGACGCTGGCCGCGTACCGGATCGTCAAGAGCAATCTGCTGACGGCCGATCCGCTGAACCCGAACCAGTCGATCCAGGTCGGCCGGCAGTCGTCGCGCGGGCTCGAGGCCACGGTCGGCGCGGAGATCGCGAAGGACTGGCGCGTCGACGCGAACGTGTCGATCCTGCGCGCGAAATACGACGACTTCCAGCAGACGTCCGGCGGCACGACGGTATCGCGCGCGGGCAACGTGCCGGTGTCGGTGCCGCAGCGGCTCGCGAACCTGTGGGTGAGCTGGCGCTTCGCGCCGGACTGGACGGGCATCGCGGGCGTCAAGTACGTCGGCAAGCGTTTCGCCGACACCGCGAACCAGCTCGTGATGCCGTCGTACACGACCGTCGACCTCGGCCTCGCGTGGAAGCCGCGCAAGGACACGACGATCACCGCGCGCGCGTACAACGTGTTCAACCGGCGCTTCGTGCAGTCCGCGTACTACAACGAGACGCAATACCTGCTCGGCAACGACCGGCGGCTCGAAGTGGTGGCGAACTACCGGTTCTGATGCGGCGCGATGCGGTGCGCCGCACCCGCCCGCCAGTGCGCATGCCCTGCCGCGGGCGCATGCATTGCGACCTCACCGCGAATGCGCGGCCACTCACGCAACCGCATGAACGTCCTGGCTCGGCGAACAGCGGCCCGACGAATCCCTCGCCGGGCCGCATGACCGCGCGTCACGCACGCGTGCCCGCCGCGCGCCCCGCCATCCACTTCCGGTAGCGCCGCGTCTGGCACTGCGCGGCCAGTTGCTGCCCGACCAGCGCGCGCAGCGGCGACACCTGCGGGTGCGTGCGCCGGCCAACGCTCAGCCGCGTGAGCTGGAACTTGACGACGGCCATGTTGGCCAGCGCGCCCAGCGCCTTGTTCTTCCAGCGGATCGGTTCCAGCACCGGCGCGCTGTCCTTGCCGGCCCGCCAGTCGCGCGGCAGGTTCGGCTCGATCGACAGCGCGGTCGCGATGCCGACCATCGCCACGCCGCTGTCGACCACCTGCTCGGCCACCACGCGGCGCCGGATGCCGCCCGTCACCATCAGCGGCATCCGCGCAACGGCCGTGATGTCGCGCGCGAACTCGAGGAAATACGCTTCGCGGGCCAGCGTGCGCCCGTCGCGTGCCTCACCCTGCATCGCCGGCACTTCATAGCTGCCGCCCGACAGTTCGACGAGATCGACGCCGAGCGGATTCAGCAGTTCGACCACGCGCTTCGCGTCGTCCGCGCTGAAGCCGCCGCGCTGGAAATCGGCCGAGTTCAGCTTGACCGCGACCGCGAATTGCGGCGACACCGTCGCGCGCACGTCCCGCACGATGTCGAGCAGCAGGCGTGCGCGATTCTCGATGCTGCTGCCCCACGGGTCCTGCCGGCGGTTCGTCAGCGGCGACAGGAACTGGCTCAGCAGATAGCCGTGCGCCGCATGGATCTCCACGCCGGTGAAGCCGCTCTGCTCCGCGAGTTGCGCGGCGCGCACGAAGCGCTGCTGCACGTCGGCGATATCGGCCCGCGTCATCTCCTTCGGCACCGGGAACTGCTTCGACAGCGCACCGAGCGCGAGCGGCACGGCCGACGGCGCGAGCGTCGTCTGGCCGAGCGCCGCCTGCATCTGGCGCCCCGGATGATTGATCTGCATCCACACGTGCGCGCCGCCCGAGCGCGCCACCTGCGCCCAGCGGCGGAAGCGGTCGAGATGCGCATCGCTCTCGAGCACGACGCCGTTCGGCCCCGTCATCGCGCGGCCGTCCACCATCACGTTGCCGGTCAAGATCAGGCCGACCTGGCCATCGGCCCACGCCTGGTACAGGCGCAGCAACGCATCGGACGGTGCATGGTTCGCATCGGCCATGTTCTCTTCCATCGCGGCCTTGGCCAGACGGTTCGGAATCACCGCCCCGTTGGGCAGTGTCAGCGGTGTAAACAGGTTCATGGAGGGCACCCTCGATTGACGATGCCCAACGATAACTTTAAAGTCAACTTTAAGGTCAAGCCCTTTGGAGCACAGCATGAAAATCGGCGAACTGGCGAAGGCGAGCGGCCTCGCGGCGTCCCGTATCCGCTTCTACGAAGCGAGCGGGCTGCTCGAACCGGCCCGTCGGCAAGCCAATGGCTATCGGGAATACGGGTCGGAAGCGTTGACGCGGCTCGCAATCATCGACCGCGCGCAGCGCGCGGGTTTTGCGCTCGACGAGATCCGCGCGGTGTTGCCGCCCGATCTCGGCGCGTGGCCGCGCGACGAGCTGCTGGTCGCGCTGCGGCACAAGGTCGACGAAATCGTGCGGCTCGAACAGCGTCTCGCGCAGAACCGGCAACATCTGGAGGTGCTGATCGAGGAAATCGAGAACAAGCCGGAGGGCGAGGATTGCGCGGAAACCGCGCAACGGATGCTCGACCGGATGTGCGCGCAGGCCGACGAAGCGCCGGCGTCGGCACCGGTGCCCGCGCCGGTCCCGCGGCCAACACGCAAGCGCGCATGACTGGTTACACTGCGTCACCTGACGAACAATCAACCTTCGCTGCGGCGAGACGGGTCGACGCGCGTGCGCCCGCTTCCGCGGCGCGACTTCAAGACCCGATCCGCATGACGATCCCCCGCATCACAGGATGCCTCGTCGCCGCACTGCTGACGTTCGGCATCGGCGTCGGCAACGCTTGCGCCCGGACGTGCGCCGATACGCCTGCATCGTTCGCCTGCCCCGCCGCCCCCGACCTTCCGGACGAGATCGTCGCGCAGCTGCCCGCCGGCTACGAAGCGATGGATGCCGCGTCAGGGCGACTGACCGACGGCCCCCCTATCGGCTATGTCGTCGTCGCGCATCAGCCCGACGACTCGATGCGCAAGGCGTCGCTGCGTCCGCTGATGATCTTCCTGCCGGGCAAGGACGGGCACTACCGGCTCGCGGCGCGCAACGACGCCGTGATCATGAAAGCCGACGAAGGCGGGATGGGCGACCCGTATCTCGATGGCGTCGCCGAGAACGCGCTCACGATCGAACCGCGCACCTTCACGATCGAACAGGGCGTATTCGCGGGCCACGATCACTGGCGCGATCGTGTCACGTTTCGCTACGACACTGCGCATCGCACGTGGGTGTTCCATCGCGAGGTGTTCCGGAACTGGCGCTTCAACGACGACCCGAACGGCGATGCGCTGAAGGCCGACCCGGTGCGCGTCACGCGCGCCAATGCGGCGAAAGCGGTCACGTTCGAAGCGTGGCGGCCGGATTACTGGTGTGATTCGGCCGAGCGGCGCGGCACCGATCCGGCTTGCAGCAAGACGCGTTGACGGTGACGCAGCGCCGCCGTGCTGCCGTGCCGCGACTGACGATGCGTGCGGATAAGCGGTATGCACGGACGCTGCCGCGCCGCACGCGCAGTGTGTCTGCCGGCACGCGCCTGCCCCCTTTCGCAGCCGCGCGGATTTGCTTACGTCGCAGGTAATCGACGCGCGCCGCCCGCGCCGCGATCATGGCTCCATCGACGCATGAACCGCATCACATCAAGGAGCCAGCCATGACCGCCTACGCCATCGCCCACCTGCACGACGTCGAGATGTGCGACGACATCGTCGAATACCTCGAATGCATCGACGGCACGCTCGTGCCGTACGACGGGCATTTCGTGATTCACGGCGCGCGGCCGGAGGTACGTGAAGGCGTGTGGCGCGGCGACCTGATCGCGATCGCGTTTCCCGATCTGGACACGGCGCGCGCGTGGTACGAATCGGATGCATACCGGCAGATCCAGCCGCTGCGCGCGCGGCACGCAAGCGGCCCGCTGATCCTGATCGACGGCGTCGACGCGCGGCACAAGGCGACCGACATCCTGCGCTGACGAAGCATTACACGCCGCCGGTCGCCAATCGGGCTGTTGGGCCGCCACGCGCCGACGGCGGCGTTACATCCCTTCGAGCGGCTGCCCCGGCTCCCACGCGTCGACCGTCGCCTTCGCTTTCTCCCGATCGCGCGCCGACAGCACGCCGTCGAGCTCGGCGGCCGATACCTCGGAGAACTCGACCTTGCGGCTGCCCTTTGCGGATTTCAACGCCGCGAGATAGAACGTGTACGCGGTCAGCTGGTTCTGCTTCACGCCACGCCCTTTCTGATAGAGCGTTCCCATGCTTTCGAGCCCCAGCGGATCGCCCTGGCGCGCGGCCGAACGATACAGCGCAGTGGCTTTGTCGAGGTCCGCGGGCAGCTTCAACCCCATGTCGTACATCAGGCCGAGCGCGCTCTGCGCGGGTGCGTAGCCACGGTCGGCTGCCAGCTGGAAGCAATCCGCGGCCACGCGGAAATAACGCTTGGCCGGATCCTCCTCGTACCGAAACAGCCGCCACGCGATATCGTCGATCCGTACGCCCATGTCGTATTGCGTCTTCATGTCGCCATGCTGCGCGGCGATGAAGCTCCACTTGACCGCCTGCTCGTTGTCAACGTTTACGTGACCGTAGTATTCACCGAGCAATGCTGCCGCCTCGGCATTACCTGCGTTCGCCGCGGTCGTCAGTTCGGGGATGGCTGTCTGGTAGTCGTCTTTCTTGTAGGCGTCCAGGCCGCTCTGCAAATCGGCAAATGCCGGCGCAACGGCCAGCGCGGCGCACAGCGCCAATAGGGTTTTTTTCATTGCTCTCGATATTGTGATTATTCGATCGGATTGCGGCGAAACACGACATCGTGCCCCCACGTGTCGCGCTTCGCATGCAGACGTCCGGTGCGTATCGTCGTTCTGCGGCCCCGCATGGCGGAACCTGTCGCACCGGATGGCTTTCCTTTTACCGCAATCGCAAATCCGTCGTCAATGAAGCGGCCCTCGCCCCACCGTGCCGGCTACCCCTTCCGCTCCATCGGCTCGCCGACGACGAACCCGCCGCCCTGGAACCGCTGCGCGGGATCGTCGTAGTCGGCGGTCGGCGCCGTCACCGGGAACAGCCCGGCGAATTGCTCGGAGCTGTCACGCGGGCGGAAGCCGAGGAAACCGGCCTTCGTGTTGTCCCACCACTTCACCGGGTTGTCCGACGCGCCGTACACGATCGCGTGCCCGACGCGGTTCGTCAGCAGCGAGCAGCGCACGAGCTCGATGAAGTCGCGATAGCTGAGGAACGTCACGAGCATGCGCGGATTCTTTGGCACTTCGAACGATGAGCCGATCCGCAGGCACACGGTCTCGATCCCGAAGCGGTCGAAGTAGTAGCGCGACAGCGATTCGCCGAAGCACTTCGTCACGCCGTACAGGCTGTCGGGCCGCAGCGGCGAATCGGCGTCGAGCACTTCCGTGACCGGATGGAAGCCGATCGCATGGTTCGAGCTCGCGAACACGACGCGCTTCACGCCGTGCTTGCGCGCGGCTTCATACAGGTTGTACGTGCCGGTGATGTTCGCGCCGACGAGATCGTCGAACGGCGCGTCGACCGAAATGCCGCCGAGGTGGACGATCGCGTCCACGCCGTCGACCAGCTGCATCACCGCGGCCCGGTCGGCCAGGTCGACGACGCGGGTTTCTTCATGCGCGGCCGCGTCGCCGAGCGTCGCGATGTCGCTGACGCGCACGACGTCGGCCCAGGCGGCGAGCGCGCCGCGCAACTGGCGGCCAAGGTTGCCGGCCGCGCCCGTCAGCAGCAGGCGCCCGAACGGTTTGCGCGCGCCGGTGGATGAGGCGTTCATTGACTCTCCTTGAATCTGACCTGAAATCTGACTGAATCGGAAAACGTTTTCCAACTATACGCGGGCGCACCGCCGAACGTCAATGGTCGAACCCGCTCGCAGCCATCCGCACTTTCCCGATATCGGCGCGTGGCCGCGCGCGCCCTTTTTCTGCCACAATCCGGCCTTACGGAACGAAAACGTTACCCTTCGAATGAAAAAAGTTTCCCCGACGATCCGCGACGTGGCGGCGGAAGCCGGCGTGTCGGTCGCGACGGTATCGAAGTACGTGAACGGCACGCAGCGCTTCTCGCCGACCGTCGAGGCCCGGCTCAAGGAGGCGATCGAGCGGCTCGGCTACCGTTCGAACCCGCTCGCGCGCTCGATGATCACCGGCCGCACGCGCACGATCGGCCTCGTGATCCTCGACATCAGCAACCCGCACTTCACGAACGTGGTGAAAGGCGCGAACCGCGTCGCGCTGCAGCACGACTACACGCTGCTGCTCGTCGATACCGAGGAGAGCCAGGCACGCGAACGCTCGCTGATCGAGGCGCTCGCGCAGCGCGTCGACGGGCTGATCGTCAGCACGCGGATGCCGGATGACGAAGCCGGCTGGATGCTCGACCTCAACAAGCCGCTCGTGCTGCTGCGTCGCAGCCCCGGCCTGCCGATTCCGAGCGTCGGCATCGACAACCGGCTGTCGACCTACATGCTCGCGCGCCACCTGCTCAATCTCGGCCACACGCGTATCGCGTATCTCGGCTTCGGCACCGCACGCGTGAACGACGAACGGATCCAGGGCGCGCGCGACTGTCTCGCGGAAGCCGGGCTCACGCTCGACGTGCACGATGCGCATGCGCCGACCGCCGAGGCCGGCGAGCGTGCGTGTTCGCGCGTGATGCTCGGGCCGCAGCGCCCGCAGGCCGTGATCTGCTACAACGACCTGATCGCGCTCGGCTTCATGAAGGAGGCCACGTCGCTTGGCTTCCGGTTGCCGCAGGACGTGTCGGTCGCCGGCATCGACAACGTGCCGTACGGCGAATACGCAGCGCCCGCGCTGACCACCGTCGACATCCAGAGCGAGAACATGGGCGAGCTCGCGATGCAGAAGCTGATCGACGCGCTCGCGGGCCGCACCGATGCGAGCTATTCGACGTTCGAGCCGCGGCTGATCATGCGCGCGTCGACGGCCGCGGTCGGCTGAGTTTCCTGTTTCGCGCCTGCAAAAGAAAACGCGCCGCCCAAGGGCGGCGCGTTCGTTTGTCGACGCGCGATCACGCACTCATGCGTCGAGCTGCGCAGGCTTCATCTTCGGCGTGAGCACGTGCATCACGCCCAACGCGATCAGGTAGGCCGACGCGCCGATCGCGAACAGCACCCAGTAGTGGCCCGTGCGCTGCAGCACCTGGCCGATCACTTCCGAGAACAGCACGCCGCCGATCGAACCGGCCATCCCGCCGATGCCGACCACCGATGCCACCGCGCGGCGCGGGAACATGTCGGACGCCGTCGTGAACAGGTTCGCCGACCAGCCCTGGTGCGCGGCGGCGGCGAGGCCGACGATCAGCACCGCGGCCCACAGGCTCTGCACCTGCGACACGAACGCGATCGGCAGCACGCAGCATGCGCAGATCAGCATCGCCGTCTTGCGCGCGCCGTTCACGCTCCAGCCCGCGCGCAGCAGCATCGACGACAGCCAGCCGCCGCCGATGCTGCCGACCGTCGTCAGCGCATAGATGCAGACGAGCGGCAGGCCGATGTGCTGCATGTCCATCCCGCGCGATTCGTTGAGCCACTTCGGCAGCCAGAACAGGTAGAACCACCACACCGGGTCGGTCAGGAACTTGCCGATCAGGAACGCCCACGTCTCGCGCTTGCGGATCAGTTCGCCCCAGCGCGGCGCGCCGGCATTCGCGTTCGCCGCGTCGAGCGCTTCCGCTTCGTCGCGCGGCTCGTCGTACTCCGCGGCGAGCGCGCGCGTATCGGCCTGGCGATAGAGCACGAGCCACACCGCGAGCCACACGATGCCGATCGCGCCGACGATCACGAACGCCGCGCGCCAGCCGTAGGCCACCGCGATCGCCGGGATGATCGCCGGCGCGAACACCGCGCCGATGTTCGCGCCCGAGTTGAAGATGCCGGTGGCGAGCGCGCGTTCGCGGCGCGGGAACCATTCGGCCGTGGTCTTGATCGCGGCCGGGAAGTTGCCGCCCTCGCCGATCCCGAGCAGCGCGCGCACGAACGCGAAGCCCATCACCGAGCCGACCGCCGCGTGCAGCATCGCGGCGATGCTCCACACCAGCATCGCCAGCGCATACGAGATGCGCGTGCCGAGCCGGTCGACGATGCGCCCGAAGCCGAGCAGGCCCAGCGCATAGAACGCGGAAAACGCCATCACGATGCGACCGTACTGCACCTGGCTCCAGCCGATGTCGTGCTGGAGCATCGGCGCGAGCAGGCCGAGGATCTGCCGATCCATGTAGTTGATGACGGTCGCGAAAAACAGCAGCGCACAGACGGTCCAGCGGTAGCGGCTGGCGGCCGCGCGCACGGCGCCGACGACGGCAGATTGCATGAATGTCTCCGATGCGCGGCCGCGCCCGTCGCGCCGCACGTTGTTCGTTGACCGGCGACCGGCGCCGGGGCGGACGGCGGTGCGCCTGTCGCGCATGGCCGATTCCGTCGATCAATCTGGAAAACGTTTTTCAAAGAATAGGACGTGCGCCCATGCCCTGTCAGTCGGGGATTTCGATGAGTCATCTCAAATTAGTCAACCGCAAAAGAGACGACTGTTTCACTACATGGCATTAACCGTTTTTCCCGGATTTTCCTGACCGGCGTGCGCGAGGGCGGCCACCGAGACACATGTCCGATTCCAGCCAGAATCGGCGGGCGGGATGGTTTACAGTCGTCTCATGCGCCTCGATCCCGACACCTGCTATGACGCCCTGCTTTCGCGGAACCGCCGCTTCGACGGCTGGTTCTTCGTCGGCGTCGCGACGACGGGCGTGTATTGCCGCCCCGTCTGCCCGGTGAAGCCGCCGAAAGCGCAGAACTGCAGCTACTACCCGAGCGCCGCAGCCGCCGAGAAAGCCGGCTTTCGACCCTGCATGCGCTGCCGCCCCGAGCTCGCGCCCGGCCACGGGCTGCTCGACCTGTCCGGCACGCTCGCCGACGCGGCCGCCACGCTGATCGAGGACGGTTTCCTGAATGCCCATTCCGTCGATGCGCTCGCACGGCGTGTCGGCGTGACCGAACGCCACCTGCGCCGGATCTTCGGCGCGCAGTTCGGTGTGTCGCCGGTCGAGTTCGCGCAGACGCACAGGTTGCTGATGGCCAAGCGGTTGCTGACCGATACCGCGCTGCCGGTGGCCGTCGTCGCGTCCACGGCCGGGTTCGGCAGCGTGCGGCGCTTCAACGACCTGTTCCTGCAGCGTTACGGCCTCAATCCGCTCCGGCTGCGCAAAGGAGCCCGCGCATCGGCCGACGGCGACATGACGTTTCCGCTGCCGTATCGCCCGCCGTTCGCTTGGGACGACCTGATGCGCTTTCTCGCGCAGCGGCAGATCGACGGTGTCGAGCGGATCGATGCGCAGGGGTATGCGCGTGTCGTTGAATTGCCGAACCCGAACGTCAACGGCGGTAGCGGGCGTATTGCCGGCTGGCTGTCCGTCGCGCATGTGCCGCAGCGCTTCGCGCTGGCCGTCACCGTGTCGCCCTCGCTGACGCCGGTCGTACCGGCCGTGCTCGCGCGCGTGCGGCGGCTGTTCGATCTCGACAGCCGCCCCGACGTGATCGACGCGCATCTCGGCGAACTCGCGAGCGGCTCGCCGGGCCTGCGTGTCCCCGGCGCGTTCGACGGCGTCGAGATCGCGATCCGTGCGATTGCAGGCGAACGGCTTGCGGCGACGCCTGCGGGCGCGCCGGTGCTGGCGCGCCTCGCCGAACGTTTCGGCACATCGATCGAAGGCGCGCCGCCGGGCCTCATGCACGCGCTGCCCTCCGCCGCGACGCTGGCCGCCCTGCCGCCTTCCGCGCTTGAAACGATCGGCATCGCGCGCGAACCCGCACGGGCGATCGTGTCGCTCGCCCGCGCCGTCGACGACGGCACGCTCTCGCTCGAACCGATGGCGCCGCTCGACATGACGCTTGACGCATTGCGCGCGCTGCCCGGCTTCGACGAGCACGCGGTGCAGTACGTCGCGATGCGCGCGATGGCCTGGCCGAATGCGTTCCCGGCCGACGATGCGTGGCTGCCCGCGCGCACCGAGCGCACCCGTGTGCCATCATCCGCGCCGCATGCGGCGCGCTGGGCGCCGTGGCGCGCGTATGCCGCACTGCACGTGTGGCGCCTTCATGGAGATGTGTCGCGATGACTCCCGCTCACCTGATTCCGAGCCCGCTGGGCGACATCGCCGTGCGCATCGAGGACGATGCGCTGACGGGCCTCTACTTCGTCGGCCAGAAATACTTCCCGCCGGTTGCGATCGTGACCGAGGCGGACGCGCTCGCGATGTCGCCGCTTGCGCGCAAGGTCGCGGAAGAAGTCGCCGAGTACTTCACCGGCATGCGCGAGACATTCTCCGTGCCGATTCACCTGCGAGGCACCGCGTTTCAACGACGGGTATGGAAGGAACTGCTCGCGATTCCGTTCGGCGAACTCGTGACGTACGGCGACATCACCGAGCGCGTCGGGTTGCCGATGAGCGGCGCGCGCGCCGTGGGCGGTGCGGTCGGCCGGAACCCGGTGTCGATCATGGTGCCGTGCCATCGCGTGGTCGGCGCGTCGGGCAGCCTGACCGGTTATGCGGGCGGCATCGATCGCAAGCGCGCGCTGCTGTCGCTCGAGGGCGCGGGGTTCGAGCGCGGCGCCCACCATCCGGTGCAGCAGGCGCTCGCGTTCTGAGAGGAAGTGTGCGGCCGCGTCACGCGTTCAGCACGGGCCGGCGCGCTTCACGCTTCGCATACGCGCCGGGCGTCAGCTGGAATTTCGCCTGGAACAGCGCGATGAACGACGACGTCGAGTCATAGCCCAGTTGCGCGGCCACCGCGCCGATCGGCTCGCCCGCATCGAGCAGCGGCAGCGCCGCCAGCAGCCGCACCGCCTGCCGCCATTCAGTGAACGACAGCCCCGTGTCCTGCCGGAACAGCCGCGACAGCGTGCGTCGCGTCGCGCCGACCTGATGGCCCCATTCGTCGAGATTGCGCGTATCGCCCGGATACGCATGCAACGCGCGCGCGATTTTCAGCAGACGCGGATCGCGCGGTAGCGGCACCGTCAGCGGCGCCTGCCGCATGCGGGCGATCCGGTCGGCGATCAGGCAGACGAGCGCACCGTCCGGCCCCGTCTCGTCGTAGTTCACCGGCAATTCGGCCGTGGCGAGCACCAGCTCGCGCAGCAGCGGCGTCATGCAGAGGATCGCGCAATCGTCGTGCACGTCGTCGCGCGCAATCGCCGCATCGAGATACAAGCTGTGGAACGCGACGCAATCGCGCGTCGACACCGCATGCGGCACGTGCGGCGGAATCCACATCGCATAGTGCGGCGGCAACAGGTGCCGGCCCGACGGCGTCGACACCTCGAGCACCCCGCTCGTCGCATACATCAGCTGCGCCCACGGATGACTGTGCGCGTCGATGCTCACGTTGCCGGGAATCCCGAACGCGCGCACATACAGCGGCCTCGGCAGGCGCGCCATCGGCGGCACCGCGTAAGGGTCACCCGATTGTCCCGCCAGCACCATAAGACGTCCTCCGAAGGTCATTGCACGAACGAGCGCGATGCTACCGTGGCGGCTCTTCTTTCACACGGCTTCCGCTCATGAGCGCTCATACCCGCACCACCCGCAAGACCGTCACCGCGATCCGTTCGACCAAGGGCATCGGCAGCCTCGTGTCGCTGACCGCGTATTCCGCGCCGATGGCGAAGCTGGTCGACGAGGTGGCCGACGTGATCATCGTCGGCGACTCCGTCGGCATGGTGCTGTACGGCATGCCCGATACGCTGCGCGTCACGCTCGACATGATGATTGCACACGGTGCGGCCGTCGTGCGCGGTGCCGCGCAGGCATGTGTCGTCGTCGACCTGCCGTTCTCGACGTACCAGGAATCGCCCGCGCAAGCGTATCGCTCCGCCGCGCGCCTGCTCGCCGAAACCGGCGCACAGGGTGTGAAGCTCGAAGGCGGCAGCGAGATGGGCGACACGATTCGCTTCCTGACCGAACGTGGCATTCCGGTGATAGCGCACGTCGGCCTCCTGCCGCAGCAGGCCAACGCGACGGGCGGCTTCCGCGCGCAGGGGATGGACCCGCGCTCGGCCGCGCAGGTGTTCGATGCCGCGTGTTCCGCGGAACGGGCCGGCGCGTTCAGCGTCGTCATCGAAGGGACGGCAGAAGCGCTCGCGCGCCATATCACCGACACGCTGACGATCCCGACGATCGGCATCGGCGCATCGCCCGCGTGCGACGGACAGGTGCTCGTGACCGAGGACATGATCGGCGCATTCGATGCGTACACGCCGCGCTTCGTGAAGCGTTATGCCGATGCGAATGCGGTGATGCGCGATGCGATGCGTCAGTACGCGCACGACGTGCGGCAGCGTGTGTTTCCGGAACCAGCGCATTGCTTTGGGTATGGCAAGCCGCTGCAACTGGTGGGCGCGGATGATGCTGCTGCGTGATGACGTGATGACATCGCGCAGGCATTCGTGAACGCATCGCGGATGATCGCGCGATCACCTCACGCGCGCTTGCGCATCGCGTGCGTGACCCGAGCGTTCGCTTCGAACTTCGCGCGATGCGTCGAGAAGAACGTCCGCACGTTGCGGACGTTCGATGCGCCGGTGAACAGCCGTCGCGCGAATTCGTCGTATTCGGCGACGTCGGCCAGATCGGCCACCACCACGAAATCCGGCCCCGGCGACACGCGATAGCACTGCGTGACGGCCGGCTCCGCGCATACGTACGCTTCGAACGCGTCGTAGTCTTCGGCCGTCTGCCGGTCGAGGCTGATCTCGATCAGCGCGGTGACGGCCGTGCCGATCGCCACCGGGTCGAGCACCGCGACCTGCCGACGGATCACGCCGGCTTCCGTCAGCCGGCGCACGCGGCGCATGCAGGTGGGCGGCGACGACAGCGCCCGCTCGGCCAGTTGCAGGTTCGACACCGACGCGTCGTCCTGCAGGATCGCGAGGATGCGCAGGTCGAGATCGTCGAGGGTGATGCCGGCCATCGGCGGCTCCTTCCGGTCAGGGCGTGAAATTTAATTTCAACATGATAGACGATCTGCCATTCATTTCATTTGCTATTGTATTTTGAAATTTAATTCCATTTGGCTGGCCCTACCATCGCTCTCACTGATCCAGACAGGACATTTACGGAGCGCGATATGTGTGGAATTGTCGGGGCGGTCGCCCAGCGGGACATCCTGCCGAACCTGGTCGACGGCCTGAAGCGGCTCGAATACCGCGGCTACGATTCGTGCGGCGTCGTGGTGTACCGCGACCGGGCGCTGGCGCGCGCCCGCAGCGTCGATCGTGTGGCCAACCTGCAGCGCGAGATCGCCGAGCATGCGCTGTCCGGCTACACCGGCATCGCGCATACGCGCTGGGCCACGCACGGCGCGCCCGTCACGCTCAACGCCCATCCGCACTTCTCGCCGAGCGACGCCAATGCGCGCATCGCGCTGTCGCATAACGGGATCATCGAGAACTGCGATCAACTGCGCGCGGAACTGCAGGCGCATGGCTACGTGTTCGCGAGCCAGACCGACAGCGAGGCAATCGCGCATCTGATCGATCATCTTTATGACGGCGACCTGTTCGATGCAGTGCGGCGCGCGGTTGCGCGACTGCGCGGCAGTTATGCAATCGCGGTGATGTGCCGCGACGAGCCGCACCGGATCGTCGGTGCGCGTGATGGCATGCCGCTCGTCGTGGGCGTCGGTGAAGGGGAGAATTTTCTGGCGTCGGATGCGATTGCGCTGTCGGGGATTACCGATCGCATCGCTTACCTCGAGAACGGTGATGTTGCCGATATTCAACTGCACCGATACTGGATCGTCGATGCGGCCGGCCAGCGTGTCGAGCGTGCGGTGCAGCGAGTCGCCGCGCATAGCGGTGCGGCCGATCTCGGATCGTATCGCTACTACATGCAGAAGGAGATTTTCGAGCAACCGCAGGCGGTGGCCGATACGTTGCTCGATGTGTCTTCGATCATGCCGGAGTTGTTTGGTGATGGTGCTTGGCGGGTTTTCAACGACGTCGATTCGGTGTTGTTGCTCGCGTGTGGCGGTAGTTATCACGCGGCGCTCACGGCGAAGTACTGGATCGAGAGCATCGCCAAGCTGCCGGCCAGCGTGGAAATTGCCAGCGAGTTTCGGTATCGCGATAGTGTGCCGAATCCGCGTACGCTCGTTGTCGCGGTGTCGCAGAGTGGTGAGACGGCTGATGTGCTCGGGGCGGTGCATGTCGCGAAGCGCAGCGGGATGATGCATACGCTCGCGATCTGCAACGTTGCGACGAGTGCATTGATGCGGGAATGTGCGCTGCAGTTTGTCACGCGTGCAGGCGTTGAAATCGGCGTGGCTTCGACGAAGGCTTTTACGACGCAGCTCGTTGCGTTGTTTCTGCTGACGCTGTCGCTTGCGCAGGTGCGTGGGCGGTTGAGCGACGACGAAGAGAAGGAGCATCTGCGTGCGCTAAGACATCTGCCCGATGCGATGTCGAAAGTGCTCGCGCTCGAGCCGCAGATCATGGCCTGGTCGGAGCTGCTCGCACGACGCGACAACATGCTGTTTCTCGGGCGCGGGATGCATTATCCGATCGCGCTCGAAGGCGCGCTGAAGATGAAGGAGATTTCGTATATTCATGCGGAGGCTTATCCGGCGGGGGAGCTGAAGCATGGGCCGTTGGCGTTGGTGAGTAACGAAATGCCGGTGATTGCGGTCGCGCCGAACGACATGCTGCTTGAGAAGCTGCGCTCGAACATGCATGAGGTCAGTGCGCGGAATGGACGGCTTTTTGTGTTCGCGGATGTGGACTGTGGACTCGTGCCGAGTGAAGGGATCGAGGTGATTCGGCTCAACGAGTACTACGGGCCGCTTTCGCCGATTCTGCATACGGTGCCGATGCAATTGCTCGCGTATCACGCTGCGCTGGCGCGAGGGACGGATATTGATAAGCCGAGGAATCTGGCGAAGTCGGTGACGGTGGAGTGAGGGGCTTCGAATCGGCGATGCGGGTGGCACGTTCTAATAGTTTTACTTAGAGCTCGCTGCAGAAGTTTTCCTTAAGGCCGTCCGGCCGCCCGCAAAGCCAGGCGGGACGGGGCTTAAGGGAAACTAATAGAACTAACCCGCAGCCCTCCAAGAACGCCTCCCACTCGGAGACCCCCCCACCTCCGTTGGCCCCGGAGCTCCGGCCCCGGTTCCTTGCTTCTCCGAACACGTAGCGAGGAAGAATCGCGCTGGCCGGGCAACCCTGAAGGTAGCTGGCACTAATTTTTGCGACCTGGCAATGAAAACGGCGCCGGGATTACAATGGCGACCGACCTATACGGCAGGTACGCCCGCTGACGATAACCCCAACCAAATGTCTGCTTTGCAATCCACTGCTCCCCTTGCGAAATCATGCGCACCGCGCCGAACCTTGAGTTCAGCGGAGCGGCTGCGTCTGCTCGCGCGCATGTTCACGCGGCCGGTTTTTGCAGATATTGGGCGGTCTGGAAACTGGGAGATAGCGCTCGGATTCTTGGCGGAGCATGGACTATTGACGGCGGCCAAGGGCCAACCGTTGGCATCGTTATTTGAGTCTGCTTGGCTCGAGATTCGCCGCGCATATCGCAACGAGTTCGTCTACAAGACTGAGATTGCCGGCCGGATAGTGTTTGGAAGGCACAGCCCGAACACTGCGTCGCTGCACGTAGAGCTTCCCGTCGGGCGTTCAATCGTCGACGTTGCGGTCTTCAACGGCACGTCGACGGCCTACGAAATCAAAACTGAATTCGACACACCGCGACGCCTCACTACACAGACATCGGACTACTTGGCCGCGTTTGACCGCGTTTGTTTGGTGACCCATCCGCGCTGCGCGGAAAGCTATGCTGAAATCGTTGACCCGCGCGTCGGTGTCCTCGTGCTGACCGAGCGGGGCTCTCTGCGACAGATTCGCGAGCCATTGACCAACCGCAATAACGTATCACCCCAAACCATATTCAGCTGCCTTCAGAAAGCCGAATATATCAATGCTGTTTCGATGAAAACCGGCGTGCCAGTAGTGAAACCATCCGGGATTATCCAAGCCTATTGCGGTGACGTTTTCCAGGAGTTTACGCCCCTGGAGGCGCATGCTATCTTTGTCGACGCACTAAGAAAAAGGAAAACTGACGGGGAAACCGTGCGCTTTGTGACCGCGCTGCCCGAGAGCTTGCGCGTGCTTGGCTACGCCACTCCGTTGTCAGGGCGCCAGAGAGAAACCGCACTCTCTGCATTGAGAGAGAACGTCGGCTTCCAGCTCGCCTGAGGCTCTCTCTCCGCCTGCATGGCGGAATGCGAGAGGCCAAACTTTGTACTTTCCTTATCTCTACGCTAGGCAGTCGGAGATGTTGGCATTACGTTCGTTGCGTGGTAACTACCCGCTTCGCGACACCGTTATTCCGATACTAGAGCCTGTCAATCGAGCTCATGCGCAGTTGCAGCGACTGTTGAACGATTTCGGGGCGGCTAATGACAACTTGGTTGTCGTTACGAACCCCTACCAGCACGAATTCCATGGCCGTGGCCTCGACGGTTGGATTGAGCCTATCGAGGAAGCTATCGACGCGCACGGTTCTCTGATTCCTGGCCTGCTGTGCTCGCAGGCGACGACCCCGGAGCAAATCAGAGATTTCCTCACGCAATATCGCGAGCGCGACGTTGCCCTCCTGTACATGAATGCCCGGCTGTCGGACTCTCAGGTACAACGGCTAGCAGAAAGGGCGAACATTCGATTCCACATCAACCTGCACGAGCGGATGAGCGCGGCGCATCGAGCGATGCTTCCTCGTGAAAAGGTCGTGGATGTACGCGATGACTTTCAACGCAAGGCGCGCAATGCCGACTACGTTGGCATCGAGTTCTTCACCGACCGACACCTGAACTATCAACAAGTAGCGGTTGGATTCGGCGATTACACAATCCTTGGGGCGGCGTTTGAAGCGGGTGGCGGCCCTGCCGCCGCGGTGGCGATACATGGCACGTTCAAGGAACGAGGCGGAGACGTGTGGGTTGAACACTTCGTTTCCGACGACGTTGAACTCAACGTTGGCACAGTCGGCGAAAAATTCCTCCAAGCCGCGGGGAAACTTATCGCGCGCGCTCGGCAGTTTCCGCGAAAGTTCGGCAACGACCAAGCATTGCAGGACTACGCTGACGACGTCGCAGCACAACACTACCCTGGGTTGGGGAAGAGCAAAGAACGGCAGATTTACCACCATGTCGCTCTGATGCATCAACTGCTGACCGGTCAGCTCTAAGCGACGCGTGCCACCATGCCATTGATGGCCGCGCTGAGGAACCGTGAGCGGCGCGGCTACCGTGGTCATGCCGCGCCCGCGCGTTGCATCCCGACCTATGTACGCATGATGAAACGCTCACTCTCGCCGCATAGCGGCAAGGGAACGACATTCGTCACCCACCATAACTCATTCAGCCTCACGCAGGGTCTGCATCGGGTCTTCACCACCGCAGTCGCGGCTTCTCGAACAATGTCTAGTGCCGGCCGCAACGCGCGTGACATATCGGAACGGAAAACTCTCGCGCAGATGCGGAATCCTAAGACGGGCTGCGTTAGAAGAAGCGGCCTGGGGAAAAATATATCTACGCGAAGAGAAAGAACGTGTATCTACATCGAATAAGTGGTGAAAACTTCCGTGTGTTTGGCTCCAAGGAAAGCGGCACGGATTTGCAACTCGAGTTCGCTTCGGGTCTAAATGTGCTCGTCGGGGAGAACGACGCAGGCAAAACATCGGTCATCGATGCAATTCGGCATGTGCTACTGACCACGAGCTATGAATTCTTGAGAATTCAAGAGCACGACTTCCATCTCGAAGGGGACACTCGTGCGAAAACACTCTGGCTCGAAGCCGAGTTCCGCGATTTGTCGAAAGAACAACGAGCGACAGTCGTTGAATGGCTGACGTACCCGAGTTCAGGCGCCCCCTATCTTGTCGTCCACGTAACCGCAAAATTCGGCAAACCGATTGGTCGGAACCGCGGGAACGTCGTCACCGTCGTGATGTCCGGGCATGACGGCTCGGGTATCGAAATTGGCAGCGCAGTTCGGGACCTCATTCGCGCTACTTACCTGAGACCGTTACGTGACGCGGAAGCTGAATTGCGCGCGGGTCGCCAATCACGTCTTTCGCAAATCTTGCAGGCTCACAAGAACATCGTAGGCCAGGAGCATGACGATTTCGACCGTGACGATGCGTCCAAGCAACCGACGACGCTTGTGGGATTTATGCAGCAGGCTCAGCATCGAATCTCTTCGAGCGAGGTTATTAAGGCTGTACAGCAAGAGGTTAACGACAAGCACCTTGCTCGGGTCTCGTTTTCCGGCGACCAGCTGTCGTCGCGCATTGGCATCTCATCGAGGATGTCACTTCTCCAAATCCTGGAGAAGCTGGAACTTGCTCTGTTGCCACCAATCGGAGTCTCGGAATTCGAACAGTGTGCGCGCGGTCTTGGCTACAACAATGTCCTCTTCATGTCGGCGGAGCTTGTTCTCCTAAGCGAAGGCGAGGAGCTGGCTCTTCTGCTGATTGAAGAGCCCGAAGCGCACATTCATCCCCAGCTACAAGGACGCGTTCTTGAGTTATTCCGTGAACACGCGGAGCGCAAGGAGCAGCCTGTCCAGGTGCTGATAAGCACTCACAGCCCCACGCTCGCATCGGCGGCGCCGGTTGAAAGCACGATTTTGATGGTTAAAGGTAAGCCTTACCCTTTGAGGAAAGGCTTCACCAAACTCGAAGATGGGGACTACGCGTTCCTTCAGCGCTTCCTCGACAGCACAAAGGCGAACCTTTTCTTTGCTCGTTCGGTCGTCATTGTCGAAGGCCCAGCTGAAGCCATTCTGCTCCCGACGCTAGCCGCTCAGTGCGGATTGTCATTCTCGGAACACGGCGTGTCCATCGTCAACGTCGGCACAGTCGGTCTGTTCAGATACGCGCGCATCCTTCAGCGTCAGAACGATGAGCTCCTTCCTATCCCGGTCGCATGTATTACTGACCGCGACATCGTTCCGACACACATCGACTATGTTGAACGCCCGACGAAAGGAAAGCGCTTCTTTGACCAGTACACGGCCTCCGAGATTGTTGACCACGTGAAACGGAAAGAGAAACGTGCCGAAGGCGGTTCCACCAAGGTTTTCGTCTCAAACGCCTGGACGTTGGAATACGACATGGCCGCGTCGGGTTGCGCAAAACTACTTCACGATGCGGTCGCATTGGCAAAGAAGGCCGGCGACGATGGCTTTCTGACTCAAACCGAAATTGAAACCGAGCTCACGTCGGCTAAGGTGGTCTGGGACGGCTACGTCAAAGACGGGAAGGCCGCGCACGAAATCGCTGCGAACGTCTACAAGCCGCTTCAGACGAAACAAGCGTCGAAAGCCATCACTGCTCAATTCTGTGCTCATCTTCTCAAGACTGGAAAATACGGCTCGGGCCCGAGTCTTTTGGCGACGCTTCCGACCTATCTCCAGAATGCGCTTCGCTACGTAACTACAGACAGCGTGAAGACTCCCGCCACACCCTCGGCAACCGCCGCTGCGGGTGCGAGCGTTGTAGCTTCGCCGGGAGCTACGTCGTGAGCATCCCCGCGATTACTCAGGCAGACATCGACGAATTGCAGGTTGAGTACCCTTCGCTGGACTTTACGCACCCAGAGCGTCAAACCGTTCTGTTGGCAGGTGGCAGCGTAGACGTCCAAGCTGCGCCCGGAAGTGGGAAAACGACACTCTTGGCTGCGAAGTTATCCATTCTGGCGAAGAAATGGCAGCACGCGAACCGAGGCATTTGTGTCGTCTCGCATACGAACGTTGCTCGCGAGGAAATCGAAGCTAGGCTCCGTGAAAGCCGCTACGGGGCGCTCCTTTTCTCGCACCCGCACTTTATCGGGACAATCCAGACGTTCATTCACAAATTCGTGTCGTTACCGTTGCTTCGCAGTTGCGGCGTCGAGGTGCGGGTGATTGACGACAATGAGTGTCGAAGGATTTCCGAGCTACGAATCCATGCAAACTACAAGCTGAGGGCTTTGGCCCAAAATTCGCCGTTCAAATTCGCTCCGGCGTTACGGTCGCTGCGCTACATCGGTCCAGAGCTGGAGCTATCGTGCGCGGATGGCACTCTACCGGGCAAGACTGCGGCCACCTATCCCCTTATTGAAGACCTCAAACAGTCACTGACCAAGGACGGAATTTTTCGTTACGATGACATGTTTGCCTTTGCTCAGCACGCTTTGGCGAACTATCCCGCGCTCTCCGAGGCCTTGGGGTATAGATTTCCGCTCGTATTTGTTGACGAAATGCAGGACACGAGTGACGCGCAAGATGAGCTTCTCAAAAGCGCGATGGGCGCGCAAAGCATCTTTCAGCGCTTTGGGGACGTGAACCAGCGCATATTGCGGATTGGCGACAAGACGGCCGCGGCTTTCCCCCTGCCTGATTCGCTGCCGGTATCGACGAGTAAGCGCTTCGGTGCCAGCATCGCGAGCGTTGCGAACAGCTTGCGCGAGTTTGGCCAGGACATCGTCGGGGACAATCTCGAGAGCAATCTCCCAGTCACGCTGTTCACGTTCAGTAACGAAAGCGTGAAGTCCGTCATTCCAGCTTTTGCAGAGAGAGCCGCCCAACTGGTGCCGCCGGCCGAAATCGAGCGGTACGGTATCAAGGCCGTGGGACAACGGAAGGACGAGACGACGACGGAGGGCTGTGGACGATTCCTCGGGGACTACGCTGCTGTCGATGCTCCCACGGCCGGAAAGGGCTCATACATAGTGAACTTGCATAGGTCGCTGGAGATGGCGGCGGCCGCGCGTGCGGAGGCCAGCAATCTCGCGGAGGCGGCGTCGCGCACGCGAGTTGCCCTTCTTCACCTTTTGCGCGACCTGGACTGGCCACCAGCAAAGGAAGCAAAGACCTGGCGCCAGTTGGAAACCTACGCTGAAGAGACAGCTTTTCGCGCGTCCAACGCGATGGTCGAGAGCCTGCTACATGTACCTACGCCGTCCGCCGTTGCGAGCGACTGGGACGTCGTTCTGACCGGCTTGGCAGTGCGTTTGTCGTCGATTACTGGACAAGTCATTACGCTTGATGACCTGCGCGAGAGTGAAATCAGTCGTTTCAGTGAGTCGCAGCCAGCTCCTCCAAGCCTCACTCAATCGGAGACTGTCGCCCACGGTCTGTCTGTGGAAACTATCGCAGCGGTGAAAGGTGAGACCCATGCGGCAACATTAGTCCTCGAATGCGTCTACAACCGTAAGTACGACGTCAACGCATCACTCCCATTTCTATGCGGAGAAAAATCGAGCCTTACCGAAAAGGATGTCAACACGATAAGCCGCCTCAACAATCTTTTCGTGGCGGCGACTCGCCCGCGACACTTCCTGGCGTTCGCTATCCATGAAACAAGGTTGACCGACGCGCATCGGAGTCGTCTGGAAGCACTGGGATGGGTCGTGGTAGACGTGACGTGATTCGCACACGGCTCGTTGAATCGTATCCCCGGGCGCGGTAATCTTCCCCGCCAGCTTGCGGATACCACACGTCAAGTGAGCCCGATCGAGATCCCCGACCGGGCATGAGCCAATTCCACGAGATCGACCGGCTCGCCGCCGGCGAGCCGGCCGGTGGCCGGCGCCCCTTTACCAGCCAAAGACTCGCGCAAGCAACCCACTATTTCGACAAACTCAGCTTCTTCAACAACACCGCACCACTCGCCCGACTCACGAGCGAAATGGATTCGATATCCAGGTACAACCTCGACGTCCTCGTCGTGATGTCGGTCGGCTCGTCGTTGTTCGGCTCGGCGTGCTCGATATGTTCGGTCAGGTACGGCCGGACCAGGCGCCCGGAAAGAGCGAACACAAACCCGCCCTGCGCTTGCGCGTACGCAGCGGGTGACAGCCTCACGCTGCCGCGCACGGTGGACTTCCTGCCCTTTCCGGGATCGAGTTCGATGATGTCGATCTGCTGGATATAGCCTTTTGCCTTCGCCTCGGGTGCGATCACGAGCCCTCGCCCTCGCGGCCCGGTAATGGCCTTTCTGAGCAGGATGCCTGTCCGGCCTTCGCCGTCGGCGTCGACCAGGTCGACGTTCACCTTCAACAGATGCTTCTGCGACTGATATCGCAGCCCGTATGACACCGGCACCAGGAAAGTGACCTCACGATCCAGGTTGACCGCGGCCAGGTCGGCGTTCTGGCCGTGCTTGTCGGCCACGCCGGGGATCAGGCCGCGGACGCGATCGCCCAGGGACGGGGACGCGCTTTTGACGTGCAGCTTCTCCAGTGCTTCCCGAATCGCAACCGGATCGTCGCCGACGATCGGCCGCGTGAGCGACGTGTTGGCCGAAACGGCAGGCGCGACGCTCGCCGTTTCGTTGACATGGTCGGCCGCTGCACGCGTCGCAACTGGGGCCAGCATGATCGCCACGGCGACAACGCACGCGATATTCCGACGGCCCAACATGGATCTCCGGTGAAACACGACACACTCCTGATTTTCTGGCGAATCGGACGACGATGAGATCGGCAGGATCAAACGATCGGTAACGGTCCAACCGTTCGGGTTCACCGATCGCCTGCGCGACACATCATAGGTTCATTGTCAGTTCGGCGGCAGGCCGGTGCGCCACACTATCGTATTGCCAGACTACAACAATCCCCGACACGCGAGCAGCGGCACGACGAGCGGGGGCAGTGACATTCAGTTGCTCGTCGCCGCCCCACCCCGCACGAAATGATGCTCCACCCTCGTGCGCAGTACGCCCTCGAGCGCGGCCAGTCGCTCGCGCAGCCGCACCGCCTGCCCTTCCGTCATCTCCCCGAGAACGATCTTTTGCTCGAGAACGTCACCACAGCGGGTGATGGCCCAACGGTCGACCGTGGCGGTTTCGCCTTCGAGCACAGCGGCCGCAGTCGAGACGATGCCCGGATTCCGTCTCGACACGAGATGAACCGTATGCGTCAGCGTGAAACCAGGGAGGTAGTGTGACCAGTCTTCGCAGACTGTCGGACAGGAGGCAGAGGTAGCTTGACGCATGGTTGCTCCGGATGAGTGGTTATCGAACCGGTGCCAGCCATGCTGCTCCCGCTTCGTTGCCGTAAATCGGCCGCATCGCCTCAGAGGCGTCCACCTTGCCCGGGAGGGCAGGTTGGCGTCGGAGAATCCGACTCTGGATGCTTGACTTCTTACGTTCGACATTCCGAACGTGGATTCATTATACCGAAAAACTGACGGTGGACAAGAAGGGGCGAGAGAGAGGCACTTCTGTCGGATGGTGCCGTCGATCCGGCCCGCGGACCGGAGGAGTCTTCGCGGCCTGTCAACTACTTGAGAAGGGCCAAATATTCTTGCTGAAGCCAGCCACTAGTGAGTTCCATGTATCGGCGCGCTATGTCACTTCGTTCTGTTGCCTATTGCACAACGAACGTTGTTCAATCCACAACAGCCTTGGGTATGGGCGTCAAGAGGCCTGTCTGCAGGTGTTGGCTGGGTTCCGGTACACGGCGGCCAAGTCCATCGTGGAAGTGCATGAGTAAGTCGATGGGCCCGCCGCCTACGGGGCAATTCACCACATCAGCCCGCGTGCAACGCCACGGGCAACTCGACGGCGAGCTTTGCCCCTCACGCAATGTACTTGTTCTTGATCCGAATATCCCGCCCCTGAAACGGCCCGGTATCGTGCTCATGCACATGCACGATCACCTGATTCGGATCGAACAACCTCGACACTTCGCGAAAATCCTGATTCACGCGCTTCATGCCTTCGAACATCTCGCCGTGCAGCGCCGCATCGTCGAGCTGCACCGACCCATTCCTCAAAGCCCGCTCAAGATGGACATGCAGAAAGCTCGTCAACTGCGCATCCTCGGTTGTAGCGAGCTGGAACGTACTGATCGAGTCGTGCAACACCGGCGAAGCGGACAGAACCTGTTCGATATCCGACGGGAACACTTTCGCGCCATAGAACGGCACGCTTGAATCGTTGCGCCCGTACACGAACAAAAACGGAAAATGGCTGGTGCGCGATGCGAAGTCCGTCAGGCGCATGCCATGCGCCGACAGACGCTTGTTCAGCTCGCGGAATTTATACGTCCCACCCGAATCACGGATGTTGTAGCGGATCTTCGGCGCCGCACCGGACTGCCGCCCGATCGTCACCAGCAGTTCACCGTCCTCATTCGTCTCGATCACGTAGTCGAGCGCGTTGTACTGGAAGATCATCGGCGGCGAATCGCGCCCGAACAGCTCGCGGCACAACTCGGGGCGACTCAGCAACGCACGCCGCAAGCCGATCGTCGTCGGTGTCTCGACACCGATGTTGATCTCGAGGTCCGACGCGCCATACGACGAGATCACCGTGCTCGCCTTGCGCAGCAGATGGTCGCGCAACGCTTCCGACAACCCTTCACCGCCGACGATGAAATCGATGTGATACGGCGTCAGGTCGAGATCGCAGTCGTCGACCACCGAACGGATAAACGGCGGGTAGCCGAATATCAGGTACTGGTACTTCGGCCCGAACAGCTTCAGCGTGTTGATCAGCTTGGCCTTGTCCGGGCCGATCGACTTCATGATGCCGACGTCGACGAGCGACATCGACACGTTCATTCCGGTCGCCCACGGCCCGAGCGCAAAGCAGTTCAGCAACATCTTGCCGGAGTCGCGAAACACCAGCTGATAGTTCAGCTGAAGGATGCGTTTGACGTCGCTGCGCTCGGCCGCGCTGCGCACCCAGTTATTCGGCTGGCCGGTCGACCCCGATGACTCGTCGATGACGACACCCGACTTCGGAATCGCACCGCCATAGCAACGCTGCTCGATCGAATAGCGCTTGATGTAGTTCTCCTTGGTCATGGCGGGCAGGTCCGACAGCCGCCATTTGCCGCCGGGCTTGTAGCCTTCGGCCTTCAGGAACTCGACGTACGCAGGGCACGACGTGCTCGCCTTGAGGAATGCCACCCGGGCGCGCATGCGGCCGACATAGGCCAGGTAGGGCTGGAAGATCGGTGCATTGAGGAACACATAGAGACGTCCGTCGACGCTGATCACGCGACGAAGGAACCAGAGCGTCCAGAGGATGGCTTCGAGAAAGAGGCGAATGAGCGTATTCATGCGGATCTCGGCGAGTAGGACGGAACCGGCGCGTCGACGAGGATGTCGGCAAGCGCCCTGCGTTGGCTCTGCGGCGGCGTACGCGAGTAGCCGACGTTGAACACGAGCCATGCCCGGTCGACCCCGGTATGTGTGCTGAACCACGCGGCGGCGTCGGGGTTCGTGACCAGGTTGCCGTACGGATGCAGGTACAGGCCGAGACTCGTCAACGCCAGCCAGAAGCGGAGCAGGAAGCGGCCCGACTCGATCGCATTCTCCGGGTTGAAGAAATCGCCACTCAACACGCCGATCGCGGGCACGTGTCCCAGTTGCGATCGATACCGACGTTTGAAATAGAAGCGCGTCGGCTTGAACATCAGGATTTTCGACAGCCGCGCGGACATCCAGAATTCCGCGCGCGACAGGTTCATGCAGCGCCAGTCGAGACCGTCGCGATGGCGAGCGGTCGAGCTTTCCGTGAAGCGAAACCAGGCAGTGATTTCGTCGTGGTAGTCCGCGACGTTCATGTCATGGAACACGGCGTCGATGTTCGCCGCGATGATCGGCTCGATCAGTTCCGCGCCCGACAGGTGCGTATATCGATGCCCCCATTCGTCGGCCAGCGCCGCCAGTTGCGCGACGGCCGCGTCCGGCACGGGTGTCGGATCCATCGAAAGGCGCGACGTGCGGCGCGCCAGCATCAGTGCGGACGGGTCGTCGCACGATGCGTCCGCGTTGGCATTCGCGACGAGTCGCAACGCGGCGAACGGAATCAACCCTGGCGGCGTAGGCCGCGACAGGATGGCCGCGAACTCCTGCACCGGGCGATGCAATTGCCATTCAACATGCAAGCCGTGCGGTGCCGCGAGCAGATCGATCGCGTCGATGAACATGCCCATCGCGGACAACAGGAACGAACCGGTCGTGTCTTCCTTGGGCAGCGTGCGCGTGCCGTCGATGAACAGCTCGGCGTAATCGTCCGAAATCAGTTGCACGCGCCACGGCTGAACGTTGTGCGGCGACGGTGCGTGTCGGGCCACGGACAGGATCGTGTGCCAGACAGTAAAGGCTTGGGTGGGAATCCCCGGCATATTTCGTGGCTTCCTTGTTGTTGTGCGGCTGATTGCCGTTATGAAGCGGGAACCGGCCCCTCTCAAGACCGGGTGAAGCTGTGCGCATCTTACATGAGGGCCGAGGTTTGCTCACGGGTGCCCGGTCGGCCTCATTTCCCCAGGTCATGCCGCCTGTATTCGGCCGACGCCTTCCTGTCAACTTGTGAAAATCACGCGTGAAATGCCCCCCTCAAAACACCGTATGCAACCCCACCCGCGCCACCGTCTGGCTCGCGGAACTCGACGCCCCGTTCGGATCCAGCACGCCATTGACCTGCGCATTCGCACCGTTGTTCGCGCGCTGATAATCCGCCGACACATACACCATCGTCCGCTTCGAGAACAGGTACTGAAGCGCCACGCTGACCTGATGCGCGTGGTTGTTGTTCACCGCTTCATTACCCTTCATGTACATGTATTTCGCACCGAGCACGACATCCGGCCTGACGTGCCACAGCCCACCCGCTTCGGCCATCCACACGCCGGCATCGTTGAATGAATTGCGCACGGTGGTCATCAGCGCATTCGCCGTCACGACGCCGAAGTCGTAATGCATCCCGACGCCCCAGTTGCGCACGCTGGTGGACGGCACGCCGGGCGCGGGGCCGTACTTCTCGTTCGTGTAGGCCGCGCCCACCCCGAACGACCCCATCTCGTAGTTCACCCCGGCGCTGACCGCATTGTCCGCCCCGACCGACCCGGCCACCCCACCAAACGCATACATCGCACCACCGGAAAATCCCGACACCGTCGGCGAACTGTACTTGACGGAATTCGCGACCGGTTTGCTACCCGCCGTACGGTCCCAATCGAATGCACCGGTCGGATTATCCGGAAGCGCGAGACGTTGAAACGGGCCATTGCGAAAGCCGTACAGCCCCGAGATATCCCGTGAAATCGCGTTGTTCTTCGAAAACAGCGAATCCACCATGAAGTCATACTGATTGCCCAGCGTGATGCTACCGAACCGGTTGCTTTCGAGGCCCACGTACGCGTTACGCCCGAAAATCCCTGTGCCGATGATCGCGCCGTTCGCCATCGAGAACTGGTTCACCAGCGCGAAGATCGCGCGATATCCGCCCCCGAGGTCTTCCGTGCCGCGAAAGCCGAAGAGGTTGGGCGCGAATATGCCGTCGTCGAACTTGACGTTCTTTCCGCCACCTTCGTTGCTGACATAAGAGACGCCCGCGTCGATCAACCCGAACATCGTCACGCTGCTCTGCGCCCATGCGCCCTGCGCCACGGCGAGAATCGCCACTGCTCCAAACCTGAGTTTCATTCCGTCTCCGTCTTTTTATGAAAAAGCGAGGCCACCACCTGCTACGTGGCAGGTGCTCGCTCGTTGCTGCACAAGGAATCGCCGTCATTCAGGTATCGATTACCAGACACCTGAAATATGATTAGCTTTACTTATCGATAAACACGATGGCCGTCGCATTGAACGGCCCTGCTCGCCCTTCATCAAATCACTGGAATCAAGCGCCTCGATAGACGACCCACGCGGCGGCATCCACCTCGACCGCCACAGCCTCCAGCGCGGAACCCGAGCAAGGCCCGTCGATGCACACGCCATCGTCGAACCGGAACAGCGCACTGTGATGGGCGCACATCAGCACCTGCGACCGGTAGCAGGAAACGCGACCCGGCACAAAATCGAGCGGCACCGAAAAGTGCGGGCAACGATTCACATAAGCCCACACCTGCTCACCGCGTCTCACGACGATCACGGGGCGCCCGATGCACGCTTCGTCGACGACCCGCGCGCCGCCGTCTGGCACATCGGAAACGCGGCAGAGTTGTCGTGCGTCCATGATTCACACTCTCTGCTCGGGATTGCCGAGGCTCCAGTCCCACGGCCGCACTTCCACATGCGAGAACAGCCCTTCCTTCACATACGGATCGTTGCCGATGAACTGCATCACCGCCTGAATGTCGTCCGCCTCCACGACGAGCAGCGTGCCGTTCATCGCGTCGCCGTGCGGGTCCAGCGTCGGGCCGCCGAGCCGCACCACCACGCCGTGCTGGTCGGCCGAGCGCAGGTAAGTCCGGTGAATCGGTCGCACGCGATCGCGCACGTCGCGCATGCCCGGCTGGTCCGTCGCAAACACCGCAAAAAATCTTGCCATGGCGGTCAGCTCCGATCGAGGACGAACGCATGAATATGCCGCGCGAGGCGCCGCATCGGTGCACGCAAGCGCGGGCTCGGCATGCCGTCGAAGCGGGCGACAACCGGCTCGGCCAGCGTGGTGTCACCGTCATGGTGGTCAAGGCTCATGGTTGTCTCCGTTGGCGCATCCGGCCTTTCATTGCGGCGCGCGCCCTTCCCATGCGCGCTGAAGCAGCGCGCGAATCTCCTCACGCTCGATCGGCCGCGGATTCGCATACGGGTTGCGGCACGCGAGATCGGCCGCTTCGTCGAGGCCGGCCTCCGACATTCCGATATCGGCGAGCGCCGGCGCGATGCCGAGCCGCGCGTTCAGCGCGAACAGCAGCGGGCCGGCTTCGGCCGCGTCGTTCCCGCCCAGCGCGCGCGCCACGCGGCGCAGCGCATCGGGCGCGGCAGCGTGGTTGTAGTGCGCGGTATGCGGCAGCATCGCCGCGTGCGTCTGCGCATGCGGCAGGTTGAAGGTGCCGCCGAGCGTGTGGCACAGCTTGTGATGCAGCGCCATGCCGACCGCGCCCAGGCAGGTTCCCGCGAGCCACGCGCCGTACAACGCGCGGCTGCGCGCGTCGCGGTTCGCCGGATCGCGCACGACCACGGGCAGCGCTTCGCCCAGCGCGCGGATCGATTCTTCCGCCATCAGGCTGATCACCGGGTTCGCATCTTCCGCGTACAGCGCCTCGACGGCATGCGCCATCGCGTTGATGCCCGATGCCGCGGAAATGTCCGGTGGCAACGACAACGTCAGCGACGGGTCGTAGAGCACCGTCCGCGGCAGCACGCGCGCGTCGCGCCCGGTGCGCTTCAGCCGGCCTTCCGTGAGCCCGAAGATCGGCGTCATCTCCGAGCCGGCGTACGTCGTCGGCACGGCCAGGATCGGCAGCACCGATTCGAGCGCGATCGCCTTGCCCAGCCCGATCGTCGACCCGCCGCCGATCGCGACGCAGCAGTCCGCTTCCAGCTCGGCAGCCATCTCGCGCGCCGCATGCGCGACCTCGATCGGCACGTGCATGACCGCCTGCGCGCAGATGCCGGCCGCGCGCTCGCCCAGGATCGCTTCCACGCGCTCGGCGAGCGGCCGCTGCTCGGGCGTGGACAGGATCAGCGCGCGGCGGGCGCCGAGCGTCGACAGCTCGTCCGGCAGCCTGTCGAGCGCGCCCCATTCGAACACCACGCGGGACGGCGTGCCCTGATAAACGAAGCGATCCATGGCGAACCTCAGCGCTTGAAGTGCGGCGGCACGTTGCCGTCGACGTTGACCCACACCGACCGCGCCTCGGTGTAGTCGTGCATCGCCTCGAAGCCCATCTCGCGGCCGTAGCCCGACTGGCCGACGCCGCCGAACGGGCTGCCCGGATTGACGCGCTTGTAGCAGTTGATCCAGCACATGCCCGCGTTGATCTGCGACGCCATCTTGTGTGCGCGGGACAGATCCTTCGTCCACAGGCCGCTGCCCAGCCCGTATTCGGTTGCGTTCGCGATGGCCAGCGCTTCGTCGTCACTGCCGAAGCGCAGCACCGTGACGAACGGGCCGAACACTTCTTCCTGCGCGATACGGTCGGCCGCACTCCTGGCCTCGATGACCGTCGGGCGCACGTAGTAGCCGTTGGCGAGCGCCGGGTCCTGCGGCGCGCTGTCGCCGGTAAGCACACGGCCGCCCTGCTCGCGCGCGACATCGACGAACGCCAGCACGCGATCGAGGTGCTGCTTCGACGTCAGCGGCCCCATCTCGGTGTTCGCATCGAGCGGGTTGCCGATCCGGATCGACGACGCGAGCGCCACGAAGCGCTCGAGAAACGCATCGGCGATGCGCTCGTGCAGCACGAGACGCGAGCCGGCGATGCACGCCTGCCCCTGGTTGTGGAAGATCGCCCACGCGGCGCCGTTGATGGCCGCGTCGAGATCGGCATCGTCGAACACGATGTTGGCGCCCTTGCCGCCCAGTTCGAGCTGCACGCGCTTCAGGTTGCCCTGCGACGCTTCGACGATCCGGCGGCCGGTGGCCGTCGATCCGGTGAACGCGATCTTGCCGACGCCCGGATGGTCGGCGAGCCGCTGGCCCGCCGTGTGCCCATAGCCGGGGACGATGTTGACGACGCCCGCCGGAAACCCGACCTCGGCCATCAGCTCGACGATGCGCAGCGTCGACAGCGGCGTGATTTCCGACGGCTTGAGCACCACCGTGTTGCCGGCCGCGAGCGCCGGGCCCATCTTCCAGCTCGTGAACATCAGCGGAAAATTCCACGGCACGATCTGGCCGACGACACCGATCGGCGCGCGCTGCACGTAGTTCAGGAAGCCGGTCTCGACAGGAATCACCGAGCCTTGCAGCTTGTCGGCCATGCCGCCGAAGTAGCGGAAGCACGCGGCCGTGCGCGGCACGTCGAGCGCACGCGAATCGCGGATCGGGTGGCCGGTGTCCAGCGATTCGAGCTGCGCCAGCTCCTCCGCGTTGGCCTCGATCGCATCAGCCAGGCGCAGCAACAACCGGCCGCGTTCGGCGGCCGGCAGCGCCGACCACTTGGGGAACGCGCGCGTCGCGGCTTCGACGGCCAGGTCGACGTCCGCCGCGGTGGCGGCCGCGATCTTCGTGATGACGGAGCCGTCGTGCGGGTTCAGCACGTCGATCGTGCCGCGGTCGACGGCGTCAACAAAGCGCCCGTCGATGAAGAGTTGGGTTTGCATGAATCGTCCTCGGTGTATGGCTTGAAGCGCAAGCGGAGACTGACGCGCCGCTCAGAACGCGATCGGATACGGCGCGAGCTCGCCGCTCTCGTAGCGCTGCGGCAGGTTCGGTGTCGCGTTTTCCCAGACCAGCAGCATCGACCGCTTCGTGGAATAGCCCTGATGCCGGATGTCGGCGGGCATCGCGCAGATGTCGCCGGCGCGCATCGTCACGCGGGCGCGCGGCGCGCCGGTGTTCTTGTCGCCGATGTCCCACACGATTTCGTCTGACAGTTGCAGGAACCATTCGACGCGGTCGTTGCCATGGAACACCGGCAGGATGAATTCCTCGGTGGTCGGGCAGAACAGGCTGCGCCCGCACACCGACGTGACCGACGGATTCCACGTCACGTCCGAACGCGACAGGTACTTGAACAGGTTGAATGCGTGCAGCTCGCCTTCGAAGCCCGGCTCGACGTGCACTTCCGGCTCGTCCTGCGCGACGTCGAGGAACGCGCGGTTGACCGGCAGGTCGTCACGCAGCGGCGAATCGCCTTCGAGGCCCGGCATGCGGCGCGTCGCGATCCGCGTGCGCTCGATCGCCGAGCCGTTCTCGCCGTGCTTGCGCCCGAACGCCGTGCCGGTTTCCTCGGGCGCCGCGAACGGATCGAAGCCTTCGTTCGTCCAGTCGTGCAGCATCGCCTTGAAGGTCGCCATGATCGTGGGCGTGTCGAAGGTCTCGGTGTAGTCCACGCCGGCGTCCTTCAGGATGCCGTTGAAGGTGCCCGCATACATGTCCACCTTGCCGTAGTGGTTGCGCGTGCCGAACACGTGATCAAAGTTCACCCAGCCGTAGAAGAAGCCCCATGCCACGTCGCGCATCATCGCGCGCAGGAACGCGTCCGCCGGCATCGCGTGCGTGCGGGTCTGGCCTTTTGCGGGCCAGCTGATCTTCACGAAATATTCGTCGCGCTGGAATTCGAATGCGCCGAGCTGGAAGCGGCGGTAGCCGGTGACGGCATCGGGTTCGGTCGATCGCACCAGATCGGCGGCGAAGCCTGCGGAGGTATCGAGGGTGTCGAGGGTGGCCATAACGTGTCTCCTGGAAGTGTCGAATGAGGTCGGACGAATCAGTGCAGGCAGATGTCGGCCCACTTCTCCACGGACAGCTCGCCCAGGATGGTCTGCACGAGTGCGACGCCCGGCTTGCCGGCGGTGAAGCGGTATGCACAGCCGGCCGGCAGCAGCGCCTGATGGCCCTGGCGCAATACGACGTAGCCCATCTTGCGGCCGGCCGGCTGCGTGCCGGCGTTCACGGTGCCGCGGCCCGATTGCGGCGGCGTATCGAGCTTGATGAATTCGATCCGGACTTCGCCATCCATCTGGATCACGAACTCATCGTGCGCGCATGCGAACCACGGCGACTGGCCGTCGGTCCGCAGCACTTCGATCACGTATTCGAGGTTCTTGCCGGCGACGACCTTTTCATAAGGGGCCGACTTCGATGCGACCTCGAAGACATTCGAGAACGCGTAGTGTTGAGCGCTGCCGCTCGTGATTTCGATCTCGCCCTTCCGGTAATCGTTGAGCGAGCCAAAGACGGTGTGGAATGCCGTGTCGGTCATTTCTGTCTCCTGAGTTGAACCGCTTGTTGGATTCCACTCTAGGGGCACGCACCCACCGCAACAAGGTACGGGACGGCGACTACGGCATTTGCGTTTCGCGAATAATCCGCGCGCTTCAACGCACCCAGCCACGCTCCAGAAGGGGACGATCCCACGGCGATTCGTCGCCGATGGTTTCCGCGAGGAACTCGACCAGCGCCTTCACTTTCAACGCCTGTCGCTGCGTTGCGGGATAAACCGCGGCAAAGCTCAGCGGCGAGAGCTGAAAGTCGGTCAGGATCGGCACCAGCCGGCCCGCGACGAGCGCCTCGCTCGCCACGAGCGTCGGCAGGCACACGACGCCGCCGCCGGACAGCGCGTACTCGCGCAGCAGGTGCACGGAGTTCGAGCGGATCATGCCCGGCAACTCCATTTCGACGACCTCGTCGCCGCGCGTCATCGTCCAGCGGTTGCGCGACGGATAGCCCGAATAGAGCGCGGTGGTGTGCTGCAGCAGGTCGCGCGGATGTTGTGGCGCACCATGCGCGTCGAGGTACGCTGGCGACGCGCAGAAGAGGCGCCTGACGGTGAACAGCCGCCGTTCGATCAGCGACTCGGAGATCGGCGGAAAGATCTGGAACGCGATGTCGAACCCTTCTTCGACAGGGTCCACGACACGGTCATTGACGATGACGTCGAGCTGGATGCCCGGGTAGCGCCGGTTGAACTCCACCAGCGGCGCGCCGAAGTGATCGAGCGCGAAACCGGGCAGCATCTGGATGCGCAGCCGCCCGGTCGGGGTCGCGCGCAGCTCGCGCATCTGGTCGGTCAGCTCGTTGACGCGCCCTACCACGTCCGCGCATTCGCGATAAAACGCCTCGCCCACGTCGGACAGGCGCACGTGGCGCGTGCTGCGATGGAACAGCGGCGCGTTGACGAACTTCTCGAGCTGCTGGATGCGGTTCGTCACGACCGAGCTGGTCACGCCAAGCTGCCGCGCTGCCTCGGCGAAGCTGCTCGCCTCCGCCACCCGGACGAATGCCTCGATGCTCAGGAACCGGTCCATACCGCGCCCTTTTTCGACAGCGAAACCGGCAGTCTACCCGTGCGGATCACGGGCTGTGTCATGCGGGAGGCGTCACTCTGTCACCCAATCGATGTCAATCGTCGATGACGCCGGCCCGCACGCGCACTGCCCTGCCTGCACATCGCCTTACCGCGATTGCTCGCCCGCCGCCAGTTCCGGTTGCACGGCCGCCAACCGACGCTGCAGCACGGCCGGCGCGGTTTCCTTCAGCAGCAGGCTGACCACGATGCCCAGCATGACCGCGCACATCGGCAGCCACAGAATGTTCTGGATGCCAAAGTGTGCGGCGACGTAGCCGCCCATCGCCGGCGCGATGCCGCCGCCGAAGATCTCGCCGACCCCGACCACCACGCCGATCGACGTCGACACGAGCCCGATGGGCGCGGCCTCGGTCGCCACCGGGCCGGACAGCAGCGACACCAGCCCGAGCGTGAAGAATGACGCGACGAACAGCACCCCGAACAATGCGAGCGGCTGCGGGCCGAGGCCGCGGAAAATGTAGAGCATCACGGCCGTCCCCGCGAAGCCGACGATGCTCGCGAGGCGGCGGCCGACCAGGTCGGACAGGCCCGGCAACCCGAATTGCCCGAGAAAACCGCCGAAACCGATCGCCGACACGACGAGGCCCATCTTCTGCGTGCCGAGCGCCAGGTAGTCGGTCAGGTACAGCGGCAACAGCGCGCCGAGCACGAATACGCCGGTCATCGCGCAGCACAAGGCGGCCATCGCCACGAGGATGTTGCGGCTCTTGAGCACATGGCCGAGCGACGCCGGCGCATGCTCCGACGCGACGGCCTGCGTGACCTTCGGCTCACGGATGACGAAGAACATGATCGCGCCGAGGATCAGGCCGGGCACGGCGACGAGCGCAAAGACCCAGCGCCACGACACGAAGCCGAGCAGCTGCGTCGCGATGATCGGCGACAGCGCGAGCCCGAACAGCGCGAAGCCGCTTTGCTGCAGGCCGAGGTTCAGCCCGCGCCGCCGCGGATGCGATGCGTCGGCCGTCGCGGCGAAGCTCGTCGGGCAGAACGAGCCCTCCGCGACGCCCATCAGGCCGCGAATCGCCATCAGCCCGAGCAGGCCGCCCGCGAGCCCCGAGAAGCCCGACAGCAGCGAGAACGCGATGATGGCCGGAATCAGCACCTTGCGGCGGCCGATCTTGTCGGAGATGCCGCCCATCAGCGCCGCGAAGATGCCCCACGACAGGCCGAGCACGCCGATGCAGTTGCCGACGTCCTGCGCGTTCAGGTTGAGGTCCTTCATGATCGAAGGGAACAGCGGCGCGATCAGCCAGCGATCGAGGCCGACCAGCCCGAAGCCGAGCGCCAGCAGCGTGACCGCCTTCCATTCGTATGAGGTATCCCACTCGTTTGCTTTCATGTCCGTCTCCGTGGACACAGGTTCGCCTGCGCGCGCCGCAGCGCCAGCGCATGAGCCTGGTCCGATGTCTTTTGTGTGCGACGCGAATCGCGAGGAAGTGCCGGCTGGCGCTCGGGTGCGACGCGTTGGGTTCAATCAGCCGACGTCACCACGATAGGTGCACGGCCGCCAACCGGGTAGGGAACAACCGGCGAACGCGCCATTCGCGAAATGCAAATAATCGCGGGCGGTGCCGGAAATGTCCGACGGGAAAGCGCGAAGCGAACGGGTGCGGCATCGAAGTGACGCGCGCTCGGGCGTCACGGGGGAATTCCCTCATGGACATCGGGGGATCCACGCAAGGCGCCATTCACGTCACGCATGCACAGAAGCCGACCGCGAGGTAGCAGGAGGCGAAAAAACAGGGGCAAACCAAGATGCACCGGACGGGCACCCGCGCAATCCCGTTCACCTCCCTTTCCGACACCGCAATGCACCGCAGTTCGTCCAGACATGGGATGGATCTCATTCTTCACACCTTTCATTCAATTTATTTCGACGAAAAATAAATCATTACCCGCTGATCCGACAATAAATCCTCATTCAAAACATTCACACCCATTACCAAATACAAACTTCAACCCATCACAAAGAACGTCAAATAAAGTCTCCACGAAATAGAAAAGCCATCTCTAAATATCAAACCATTTATCGCGACAAATAAGTTTGATACTCTCCATCGCAAATTTTCCAGAACCTTCTTTTTATTTACCTTAAAACTCAATTCGAACCAGTCCGAATTGAGAACGAAAACAACGAGATTGCGGTGATGTCGATAGAAAGTACATTCCGAAATTTTGCGTCCGGTCTGATGGGCGGCAACCAGCGGCCTGTCGATCTCTATTTCGGGCTGGCGCAACGCACGGTCGGCCATCTGCTGGCGCTCCATCACGCCGATATTCGCGAAGGGTTGATATCGGGGATCGACGGGCAACTGACCTGCGTGTCCACTCACGCTCATCTGTCGCCTGCGCTGTTTCTCGGTCTGCCCGTGTCGGTCCGGCTGACGACCGATCGCGGCGGCATACGAGCGATCAATGCGATCGTGCGCGACGTGCGGACCGGCCAATCCGACGGTGAACTGACCGTGTACCAGTTGCACGTGTGCGACGCCCTGTCGCTGATGGAGCGCCGCACCAACGCCCGCCTGTTCCGATCGTGCAACGTGATCGACATTCTGGCGACGCTGATGAATGAGTGGAAACATCGCAGCCCCGCACTCGCGCAGGCCTTCGATTTCGACCTGTCGGCATTGCGGGCCGAACGCTATCCGGCGCGCGAACTGACACGGCAGGTGAACGAATCCGACGCGCGCTTCATCCGGCGTCTGTTGCGTCGGGACGGCATCACGGTATTTGCGAACGCGGGACCGATCGGCGGGGCGAGCGGCATGCCCGACGAACGCCCGGTCCACACCCTCCTGTTTTGCGACGATCCCTATCGCCTGACGGAAGCGCCGGCCGGTACCGTCCGCGTCCATCCGCGCGATGCCGGAGTCGAACCACGCGACACGGCAACGCTCTTTGCATGCTGCCAAAGCCTGTCGCCCGGCCAAGTCAGCCGTCCATCGTGGGATTACAAGAAAGCCCGTGTAGACGAATCCACGAGCGTCACCGGCATCGATCAGGGCGAGTCGGGAAACGACCTTGCGCGCCTGCTGACCGACGTCGCGATCGACATTCCGCACGTCGGCGATTCGTGGAGCGATCACGATCGCCTCACGCACGACCGGATGCTCGCGCATCAGTTCGAAGCCGTACGCCATGAAGGCATCGGCAGCGTGCGCGACCTGCCGGTCGGTCACTGGTTCACGTTGACCGGCGACCCGGAGCTGGACATGAAGCCCGCCGATCATCGGCAGTTTGTCGTCACGTCGGTTCGGCACGATATCTGGAACAACCTGCCGAAGATGCTGGCAGGTCGCGCAAACGGGCTGTTCACGGCAAGCCGTCACCTGGCGCAAGCCGTTCCGCCGGCGCCGGCCGATGCATCGGAACGAACGGACACGCGCTATGAGAACAGCTTCACGTGCGTGCGACGCGGCGTGCCGCTCACGCCTGCCTACGATCCGCGAATCGATGTGCCGCCGATCCATCTGCTCACCGGCACGATCGTCGGCACACCGGGAGAGGAAGTGTTCTGCGATGAGGCCGGCCGCGTGCGCGTGCAGATTCACGGCTACGACCCGGTCGATCACGCCCACGCGCAAGGCGCCGGAACGACCGGCGTGGCCGGCGACAGTGCGCCGATTCGCGTCGGCGCAAGTCTCGCGGGGAAATACTTCGGCGCGCTTTTCCTGCCTCGGGTCGGCATGGAGGTTTTGCTGGGCAGCCTGTCGGGCGATCCGGACCGTCTGGTGATCATCGGAATCCTGAGCAACGGCGCGAACCCGCCCGCGACCTTCAGCGATACCGGTTCGCTACCCGGCAACCGTTACTTGTCCGGGATCAAGACCAAGGAAATCAACGGCCACCGGTACAACCAGCTTCGCCTGGACGATACGCCGTCGCAAATTTCGGCGCAGTTGGCGAGCGAACATGCGCACACCCAATTGAATCTCGGGTATCTGACGCAGCCCCGTCGTGATGGACACGGGAGCGACCGGGGGGAAGGCGCGGAACTGCGCACCGACGCCGCCGCGGCGTTGCGCGCGGCCCAAGGCATGCTGTTGACGACCTATGCGCGGTCGCACGCGACCGGCGGTCAGCTCGATCGCGATGAGCTGATTCACTTGCTCGACCAATGCACGGAGTTGTTCAAGTCGCTCGGTGATTATGCCGGCCAGCATGGCGGACGCGCTGTCGATACGGCCGGCCAGGACAACCTCGCCAACGCGTTCCGTCACTGGAAACCCGGCGGATCGGAAGCGGGCGCGGCAAGTGACGCCTCCGCATTCATGGCGTTCGGCGCGCAAGCAGGGTCGCTGAACGTCACGCCGAAAACGCACGTCACGTATGCCGGCGAGAACATCGATCAGATCGCGCAGCAACACATGCAGATCACGAGCGGCGAGCGAATCAATCTGCATGCCGGGCATGGCATCGCGATGTTCGCGCACGGCAACGGCGTATCGGCGATCGCGCATCAGGGGAAAGTAGCCCT
Source organism: Burkholderia sp. Tr-20390 (assembly GCF_017104595.1). NCBI lineage: Bacteria > Pseudomonadati > Pseudomonadota > Betaproteobacteria > Burkholderiales > Burkholderiaceae > Burkholderia > Burkholderia sp. Tr-20390. The sequence goes on from NZ_JAAGPC010000004.1 coordinate 42,065, forward strand.
TCAATCGCAGAACGACGACACGCAGATCGAGTCCGGCAAAAACATCCGGTTGACTGCCGCCGACGGCAAGCTCGTCGGCACGGCAAGCGACGAAGTCGTATTCGTCACGTCCGGCGGCGCGTATCTCAAGCTGCATGGCGGCGATATCGAACTGGGATGCCCCGGCAAGTTCACCGTGAAATCGAACGGTCATGCATGGGATGGCCCCGCCAGCATGAGCGTCGACTTGCCGACGTTCGATCAACGTCCGCTCGGCCGCGTCCCGAAGCTGGTCCGCCCAACGGACGGTCACGCGGCACCGGGGTTCGAAGGACAGATTCGAAAGGCATCGGGAACGCTGTCGGACTTGACGACCGACATGGCCGGGGAACTGCCAGAGGTCGATACCGACCGGTTCGAGAAGCTGGCGGTTCAGTTCACCAAGAAGAATGTTTAACGCACGCGCAGGACTCCGTATGACCGATTCATCTCTCGATCCTCGACCGGCTGCGGACGCCCGCACCAACGAGCATGCCGCGAAGACCGACGTGCCCGACGCGGTTGCGCCGCGCCCGGAGCCGCCGCAGATCGTCGTCGGCCGGAGCGAAGGGGTCGCGATGTGGACGAAAGACACTCGGCTGATCTGCATCAAACAACTTCCGTTGCCCGGTATCGTCATCTTCGTGCATGGGGTGAACTCAGAAGGCGAATGGTTCGAGGCCGCCGAGCAGGGGCTGTGCGATGGCTTGAACCGCCGGCTCGGACGGCTGGACGATCAACTCAAGTATCGCGGTATCGAGGCCGGGCAACTGGTGCCTGCGAAGTACACGGAAAGCGTGACGCCGGACGGTTTTTTGAATCCGAAGCTTTGGTCCGGCAACTACATCAAATCCGACCCGTCCTTCTCTCCCGTCATTCATTTCCGATGGGGCTATCGGGCGACCGCCGCTGAGCTGAAAGAGTATGGCGACAAGATCTTTCTGAACGAGAAAGACTACTGGGGCGGCGGCCCGTTCACGAACGGTTGCGCGAGCCTGCCCGATCTCTGGCACGGCGGCCTCGACGACCGCGCGGCCGGGTGGTTGACCGTCCAGGGGATCAACCCGACCAATCGACCGCTGTATCGCGCGCCGCCCCGCGCATATGGCGTGCTTGCAGCGTTGCGCCTTGCGAGGCTGATCGAGTCGATTCGCCGCATGCAGGCCGACGTGCCGATCACCGTCGTGTGCCATAGCCAGGGCAACATCGTGGGCCTTACCGCGGCTTTCTTCGGCGATGCACTACCCGACGTCGAAGATCCGTGGGGACGTAGCGGGCATTGCGTGGCCGATGCCTACGTGCTGGCGAATGCACCGTACAGCCTTGCGCGCGCAGACGGCCCGAATCCATCCGATACGTTCATGGATACCTGGTCGCAACGCGCGACCAGGGACGGTGGCGGTCGTCGCGGACGGCAGACCTACACCGCCCGCACGAAAACATTCGGCAAGTTCCTGTCGATCATCGGCACGCGGAAGGCCTATGAACTTGCCGCAGACAAGATCGATGAAGACATGGCGAACGAACGGGTATCACCGACCAGCAAGCGGTCGTATGCGGCGCACGAGGATCGGGTGCGCCACGGCCTGAACGGATCGACGTATGGTCGCGTCACCGCGTATTGCTGTCCACACGACCAGGTGATTTCGGCGGTCACGGTTCAAGGCATCGGCTGGCGCGGCATCGACGAGAACGAGCTGAACGATATCAGCGTCCCCGGCGTGCTGACGCAGCGCGTCTTTGCCTCCGGCTTCCACGTCGGCGTGCAGAAACGCTATCGGTATCGGGAGGATGACTGGCGGCATGGCAAAGAGGGAACGACGTCGGGATTCTGGTATCCGCCTTCGCCACCTGCCAAATTCAACCTCATCGGTGCACTCAAGGGAAACGAGTCCGTGTTCGGGGTGGCGGCCACGCTTGCATCCGCGCCGATCATGCTTTTCGTGACCCAGATCAGCTCGGCATTGAATATGTTCCGCGTGAACGCCAATCCGCCGGAGGGTTGGAGCGTGGTGGCGGACGCGCCGGCACTCGACGAACCGTTCCCGCCGAAGGCGTTGCGGTTCGGCAAGCGCATCGAAACGAAGGACGGCAATGCGACAAGCGACTTCAACGAAGGCAACGATCCGCCGGCCGCATGGCGCGACGCAAGCAAGAGCGAAGCAGACAAGCGCGCGGACGATCCCTACGATCAGTACAACCCGAAGAACAATGACAGCGTCGCGCAAGGGACGGCAGAGAGCGAAGCCGGACAGCGTTACGAGGACCGCGCGTTGATGCGGATGGAGGCCCGGCGAACGCTGAATACGGAATGGCTCGATGGTGATGGCCACGTGATCGGTGAGGACGGCAAGAGCGAAATGCCGGAGGGCTACAAGGAATGGCGCGACAAGCAGATTGTCGATTGGCTTGATCGTGGCTCGACCAACAGCCCGACGAATCACTCCACGACGATGACCAATCCGAAGCATGCCGAAAAGGCGCTTGCGTACGATGTGGCGATTGGGGTTTGCTATCTGACGCCCAAGCAAATGAAAGCGCTACGGATTGAGGCGGATTGGCGGATGGTCACGGGTATCCCAGAAAACAATCCAAACGGGAAATATGCAAGCTATTTCACAAAAGGGGAGCTTGATAGATTGCCGTTGTATGAATGGGTCCACGCTGAAAACAGCGAAGGAAGCATGCCCGGTACGATCGTAAATGAGCGTGAAGGTCAGTTCTATCTGAAGGTCGGAGGAGCGATATGAAGGCACTGATCGCTACATGGCCTCGACGTGCCGCCGTTGCTGTCGCGGCATGGATGATCGCGGCCGTACTCATGGCGTCGTTGATGGCGCACGTAGAACAACCGGACCCGATACAACTGGAAATAGGGGATTGGATGAAACGATTCTTCGTCGTGCCCAGCCTGGCGGCACTCATGGTGCTCCTGCTCACCACGGCCACGGTACGGTCGGCGCACGCGGCACCGGCAACGGAACCCGTAACGCATGCGGGATCCTCTGCAGAAGGACCGGTGAAGCCGGTTGTCGCACAGGTCGTTGGGCTAATCTGGTTAAATCCATTGGAGCGTAAAGACTACTCGACTCAATGGCAATTACTGTGGACCCAAGGACTCGCCGCACCGAACAAGAACGATGACATGGTACGAACCGATCCGAAGTCGTTCACAACGCTGCAATCAGTAGCAGGTGTTGCATATGGCAATGAAGGGGAAGAGACGTTTAAAGGTTTTTATCACAAGTACATCAATGAAGCGCTTGGGTTGATGCATACGCGTTACGCGACAAACGCAAAGTACTTCTACACAGTTAATCCTGACAATTCAAAAGACTGGCGCGAACTCGCCGGAGTCCACGTCGAACTCGCCATACCCGTCAGGCTCGAACCGGGCTATGCCAAAGCCATCCTGACCAAGGAGATTGTCGAATACTTCGAAATCGGCCCGCCGTCACCCAAGACTTTGTGGAGCCGCGATACGCCTCCCGACGTACAAATCACACAAGGCGGTGCGAACGCCGGCTTCACGTCCCTGAACAAAGCCTTGGACTACCTGCAGGCGAACCCCGACAAGAGCGTCTGGGTGATGAACTGGGACGCACCCAACTTCCCGCCCACGGATGCACAGATCAACGAGAACCTTGTCGTGCTGTTCCTCGCCGGTCCGACCTTCAATACGGAACGCGAACCGCTGGCATGGATCGGCAAAGCCGCAACGGGCAACACGCAAGCGTTTTCGCCGAAGGTTGGCACGACGCGCGCCGTGCAGGCATGGAAGGCAACCATCGACCAGGCGGCACGCAATGCCGGCGTCGGGGTTCCAGACCTCAAGTACATCGTCCACGACGCAGGTGCAGGCAGCGATACCGCATCGTCACGCGTCGCCGCGCTCGCACAAACGTTGACGGAAACGCTTCCTGAATACGACCACCAGAAGCAGACGTTCAATACAGCCGCCCTACTCGGCGACATGGGCACCGGCAGCGCATTGACCGACGTCGCGCTCGCCATCGGCCGGATCAACCACTTCGGCGGCAACGCACTCGTCGCAGGCACGACCGATTCCGAGCATCCCGTCGCGGTCGTTGTCCGGCCGCCGTCGAAGCTCACGCCGATTGATCCCGACAAGGACTGGTTCCGCGCACGCGGCGGCAACAATGCCTACCTGCCGTGGTGGGGACGCCGGCACGATACGAATTACGGCATGCAAGGTTACTCGTGGTAATGCAAGCCGATGCAGCCTCAATGTTGAAGGGTGATTTGAAAACACTGATCGCTACATGGCCGAGACGTGTCGCCGTTGCCGTTTCTACATGGCTGATCACCACCGTGCTCATGGCTTCGATGATGGCACACGTAGAACAACCTGACCCGGCCCATTTGGAAATAGGAGATTGGATGAAGCGATTCATTGTCGTGCCCGGCTTGGCTGCAGTCATGGTGTTTCTATTCACCACCGTCCTGATGTGTCCAGCACAGGCCACGCCTGTCCGAGCGCTTGCCGAACAAGCCGCAGAAGAATCGGCGAAGCCGTTTGTTGCACAGGTTGTTGGCCTGATGTGGCTGAATCCATTGCAACGCATGGACTACCCCACCCAATGGCAATTGTTGTGGACCCAAGGACTTGCCGTTCCAAACAAGAATGACGATATGGTTCGCACTGATCCGAAGTCGTTTACCACGTTGCAATCGGTAGCTGGTATCGCATACGGAAACAGAGGCGAGGAAACATTTAGAGGCTTCTATCGCAAGTACATGTTCGAGTTTCCTCTAATAATTCGCTCGCGCTATTTCGCCAATCCAAAATATTTCTACACGGTAGGACCAAACGACAAAGGAGAGTGGCGCGAATTGGCGGGAATTCATGTTGAGCTTGCGATTCCGAATCGACTTGATTCGGCTGAATCGCAAAGCTACTTGCGCGACTCAATTCGAAAATCATTCTCGATCGGCAACCCGCATTTCCGAGAAAGGTGGAGCCGCGACACGCCTCCCGACGTACAAATCACACAAGGCGGCGCGAACGCCGGCTTCACTTCATTGAACAACGCGTTGGACTACCTGCAGGCGAACCCCGACAAGAGCGTCTGGGTGATGAACTGGGATGCACCCAACTTCCCGCCCACGGACGCACAGATCAACGAGAACCTTGTCGTACTGTTCCTCGCCGGCCCAACCTTCAATACCGAGCGTGAACCACTCGCATGGATCGGCAAGGCCGCGACCGGTAACACGCTTGATTTTCCGAAGAAGGTCGGCACGACCCGCGCCGTGCAGGCGTGGAAGGCGACCATCGACCAAGCGGCGCGCAACGCCGGCGTCGCGGCCGCCGACCTCAACTACATCGTTCACGACGCAGGCAAAGGCAGCGACGCATCGTCGGCACGTCTTGCCGCGCTCGCGCAGACCTTGACGGAAACGCTTCCCGAATACGACCACCACAAACAGACCTTCAACACAGCCGCCCTACTCGGCGACATGGGAACCGGCAGCGCATTGACCGACGTCGCGCTCTCCATCGGCCGGATCAATCACTACGGCGGCAACGCACTCGTCGCCGGCACGACCGACCCCGAGCATCCCGTCGCGGTTGTCGTCATGCCACCGTCGAAGCTCACGCCGATCGATCCCGACAAGGACTGGTTCCGCGCACGCGGCGGAAACAACGCCTACCTGCCGTGGTGGGGACGTCGACACGATACGAATTACGGCATGCAAGGCTATTCATGGTGATGCACACCGGCGCGGCAGATTGCTTCATCCGAGCGTGATCGCCGCGTCAGACCTCAAACCACTTGGAGGACGGAATCCCATGCGGGGAATTATCCGGGTAGAAGATACGCACACCCACGGCGGCCGGGTCGAATCCGGCGCCCGAAAAAGCACGGTGATGGGGCGCGCGGTCGCCCGCATCGGCGACCCATGCTCGTGTCCGATTCATGGCGCTTGCGAGATTGCCGAGGGCGACACGGCATTCAAGGTCGAAGGTCGAGACGCTGCCTTCGATGGTCACAAGACTTCATGCGGCGCGACCTTGATTTCTTCACTTCACACTTCCGGGCGAGTTTGAATGCAAAAGACCCGACGCATGACTGCCGAACAGTTCCGCCTGTTGCGCGTGCAAAATACACGAATCAAGCCTTTGAACCAGTGGGCCCTGCACGAGATTTTCGTCAAGGGCCGATCGCAGCGGGCCGTGGCGGCGGAAGTCGGCATGACGTGTTCCGCGATGTCGCAGCTTGTACGGAAGGTGTGGCAGCGGTATCTGGAGCTGCCGGGAAACTGTACGCGCCTCACCACCCTCACGATCACGATCCCGGCCAGATATGAGCCCGCACTCCAGGCATGGGTGCGGGATGCCTATCGATTGGCGATTCAGAACGAACAAGATACGGCGACCTGATCGGCAATTCACCGAAGACTCAACCCAGCGGAGACCATGCCTCCGGCAGGCAAATCGTCGACGTAGCCCGCTCGATCTGCTGCGGTCCGCCCTTGGGCGGCCAAAGCCCTTCGGCATAGTGGCGCGCGCGCAATGCCATGCGCTCCTCCAGGCTCGAGAACCCCCAGATATGGGCGATGCGAGGCGGGCCGTCGATCGCGTACATGTTCGCGACGAGATGCGACGTATAGGCTTGCGCGGGGCCGACGGCCTGCCCCCACGCGGCGATCGTCGGCGCGATCCCGGCCGGTTTGAGCCAATAGCGGCGAAATTCGTAGAACCTGCCGAGCGTCGACGGCTCGATCGCAGGCAGGAACGGAAACAGTTCGTAGGTTTCCATGCTGAGACCCACGTGGTCACGGTCGATATTGAACGGCCCGCCGCTCATCAACGCACGACGGCGCTCCTGTTGCAGCTCGGCGATTTCATCGAAGCCGCGCAGCACGACGATCTGCCCCAATTCGCCGATTTCCGAACGCCATGCGCCAAGCAGACGCCCCGCGGCCCCCGGATCCGATACCCATCGGTGTGCGCCGGCGGAAACGGCATCCTGCTCCAGCAGCAAACACGACAACGTCGTCAGTTCATACTGCATCGCGATCATCCCTCGCAAAATGGGCAGCGGGCACGCAAATCGCACTCGCCCGCCGCCAGAAAAATAAATTCCCCCAATCCACAATTAGATAAAACGTTATTCCATATCAAGCGCAATCACCAGCCAACTTTGGATCCTTTTTCCCTTCTGTCCCCCGTATCATTTCTTCCATTCCGAAAGAAACGAGCATGAGAAGGACATGAGCGACACCACCACGCTGCACTACCTCGACTACGCCGCCACGACGCCCGCCGATCCGCGCGTGATCGAAGCGATGACGGCCTGCCTCGGCTTCGATGGCATCTTCGGCAACCCGGCATCGAGCTCGCATGCCGCCGGCCGGCTCGCGAAAGACAAGGTCGAGCAGGCCCGCGCGCAAGTCGCCGCGCTGATCGGCGCGGACGCCGACGAGATCGTCTGGACCTCGGGCGCCACCGAATCGAACAACCTCGCGCTGAAGGGCTATGCGGAAAACGCGACCGCCAAGCGCCACCTGATCACGAGCCGTATCGAGCACAAGGCCATTCTCGATACGATGGCGAACCTGTCGAAGCACGGCTCGACGGTCACGTTCCTCACGCCCACGCGCGACGGCGAGATCACCGCCGACGCAGTCGCGACCGCCATCGGCCCCGATACGGGCCTCGTGTCGCTGATGCTCGTGAACAACGAACTCGGCACGCTGACCGATATTGGCGCAATCTCGCGCATCGTGCATGACGCGGGCGCGCTGCTCCATGTCGACGCCGCGCAGGCGCTCGGCAAGACGCCGATCGACGTGCGCGCGCTCGGCATCGACATGCTGTCGATGTCCGCGCACAAGGTGTACGGCCCGAAGGGGATCGGCGCGCTGTTCGTGCGCCGCGACATCGCGGACCAGATCGCCCCGCAGATTCACGGCGGCGGGCATGAGCGCGGCTTGCGTTCGGGTACGCTCGCGACGCATCAGATCGTTGGCATGGGCGTGGCATGCGAACTGGCCGCTGCGAAGCTCGACGGCGAAGCCGCTCGAATCGCGGCGCTCGGCGCGCGCCTGACGGACGCGCTGGTCGCACTCGGCGATGTCACGCAGAACGCGGCCGCCGCGCGCCGCATCCCGCACACGCTGAGCCTGACAGTGAATGCGCCGGGCTTCTTCCCGTTCATGCTCGGCGAAGCGCTGGCCGTGTCGTCGACGTCCGCCTGCAACTCGACCAGCGGCGCACCGTCCCACGTGCTGACCGCGATCGGCCTCGATGCGGAAACGGCCGGCCGCACCGTGCGCGTGAGCTTCGGCCGCTTTACGACGGAGCAGGATGTCGATTTCGCGATCGCCTGTTTCCGCCACGCGATCGAACAGTGTCGCGCGACGGCGGCGAACGGCTTCTCCGCGTCGCGGCAGATCACGCCGGCCGACCTGAAGGCGATCCGCAATGCGGGCTTCCGCTCGGTCATCTGCAACCGGCCGGACGGCGAAGGCGACGCCCATCCGGCGTTCGACGAAATCGCCGCAGCGGCCCGCGAACTGGGCCTCGAAGCACGCTACCTGCCGGTCGAGCGCGACGGCATCGGCGATGCGGAAATCGATGCCTTCGGTGCACTGGTCGACACGCTGCAGAAGCCGGTGCTCGCGTACTGCCGCAGCGGCAGCCGCTCCGGCATGCTGTGGAGTCGGCTGTCCGCCCGGAGGACGGCCGAAGCTCCGGCCTCTGTCTGATCGATCAGGAACATCGCCCCGCCAGCGCGTGAGCGGCACAGCGTTCGCGAGGAGATCGACATGAAACGGCCGTGCCTCTACATTTCCGCTGCCCGGCGCCGGTGAATTCCGTTACAAGCGCAGCACGCACAACGGCTACTGCTTCGGATACTCCAGTTGCAGCGCGACCCAGCCAGACGTCGCATCGCCGTAGCGTGCCGCGATGTCGCCGAGCACACCGGGCAGCACCGCTTCCCCGCGCCGGTCAGCCGGCACCGTCATGCGCGCGTGCCGCGCATTCGCCGGCTGCGCCAGCAACCGCAGCCCGTGCCTCGACTCGACCACGCGCGCGTCTGCCGTCGCGACGACGTCACTGCGCCAGGTCCGCGCCCACGCGTCGGCGGTCAACGCAACCGGTAGCTCGTCGAACCCGGTTTCGACCGGAAGATCGAACGTCTCGTGCCGCCAGAACGCGACGCGGTTCGTCAACGCAACCGCCACCGCACGCGCCGTCAACGCGAACCGGCTGCCGTCGTGAACGTCACTCCATGCGTGCGCGCCGACGCGCCGCGCCGTCTCGCGCGCCGCTGCCGGCCCGGCCAGCGCACTCACCAACGCCAGCGAAGCGGGAATCGACGCCGACACGCCGGTCGTCGTCATGACGTTGCCGTCCATCACATAGCGGCGATCGTCGACCCACGTCGTATCGGTGAAGCGGCGCCGCAAACTGTCGCGCGAATACCAGTGGGACGTCGCCGTACGATGCCGCAGCACGCCGGCGTTCGCGAGCACTTCCGCGCCCTCGCAGATCGCCACCATCGTCGCGCCGGCGGCGGCCTGCTTGCGTAACCACGCCAGCACGGCGGGGCTGTCCGCGCGATGCAGCGCGGGCACGATCACCACGTCGGCCCCCGCAGCGGTCGCGGCATCGAACCGGTCGAACGTCGTATCGGCCAGCATGCGCAGCGCGGGCATCAGTTCGACCTCGCCTTCATCGGCCGATACGGCGACGACATCGGCCGCCCCGGACGTCTTCAGCAGCGTGTACGGCACGATGAAATCGGTCGTCTCCGTTCCGGCGTTGTCCGCGACGATCGCCACGAGCGGCCGCGCGCGGCCCGCCTTCGGCGCGCCGATCGTCAGCGCTTGGGCGACCGGCCGTGCGTCCTCCGCCTTCACCGGCACCTGCCACCCCGCTGCACTTGCGCCCAGCATCGCGCAAACGAGCAGCACCGCCCCGCCTGTCTTCCGTCCCCGCATCGTTCACCCGCTTCCGTCGATTGCATGTCCGGAAAATTACAAGGATCATGCTCGCGGTCACAAGGACAACTCCACCGCACTTTCCGCCATGTCCCAGTCAACCTGTTCGGCACGCGACATCGTCGTCGTCGGCTTCGAAGGCGTCCAGTCGCTCGACATCACGGGCCCGATGGAAGTGTTCGCGGTCGCGAACCGTCATCTTCCCGACCATGCCGCGCCGTACCGGCTCACGCTCGCGTCGCAACACGGCGGCGACATCGTCACGCACGCGGGCCTGCGCCTCGCCGGCACGGCCGCGCTCGCGGCGCTGCCCGCGCGGATCGACACGCTCATCGTCGCCGGCGGCGATGAAGCGGCGCTGCGCCACGCCGCGTCGGAAGCCGGCGTGCTGCCGTGGCTGCGCACGCGGATCGCGGGCACGCGGCGCATCGCGAGCATCTGCACGGGCGCGTTCGTGCTGGCGGCAGGCGGATGGCTGGACGGCCGGCGCGCGACCACGCACTGGAACCAGTGCGCGATGTTGCAGGCACTCCGTCCCGACGCGCGGATCGAACCGGACGCGATCTACGTCAGCGATCCGCCGTTCCATACGTCGGCCGGCGTGACGGCCGGCATCGATCTGTGTCTCGCGCTCGTCGAGGCGGATTGCGGTGCGCCGACCGCGCTCGCGGTCGCACGCGAACTCGTGCTGTTCATGCACCGGCCCGGCGGACAGGCGCAGTTCAGCGTCGGGCTCGGCTCGCTGGCCAACGCGACGCCGCGCATGCGCGCGCTGCTCGCCGAGATCGCCGACGATCCGGCCGGCGATCTCGGCGTCGCCGCGCTGGCCGCGCGGATGCACATGAGCGAGCGCTCGTTTGCGCGCAATTTCCTGAAGGAGACCGGACGATCGCCCGCGCAGTTCGTGCTGGCCGCACGCGTCGAGCGCGCGAAGGCGCTGCTGGAGCGGGCCGACTGGCCGCTCGAACGCATCGCCGAGCGGTCGGGATTCGGCAGCGTCGACGCGTTGCAGCGCGCGTTCGCGAAGCAGGTCGGCGTCTCCCCGCGCGACTATCGCGCCCGGTTCGGACCGCGACACGGCACGCCGAAAACCGAATAGGCCGTCGCCGGTTCCCGCTTGCGTCCGGGGCCGCTTGCCTGGCGGCGATCCGGCGATCGCCCGCCACCGCCGCCACCGTCGCCGCGCCTCCGTCACGCTCCCGCTCCTCCCGGCGACGAAACGGGCCGATACGCCCTGTTCCGGTGCATCCCGCGGGATTTTCACTCCATTGCCGAAATCTGATAGAGCCGGGAAATTTGATTTCATACCGTTCACGCATCGGACTGGAAAGCGATGACCGCTCGACACGGCATCGCGAGCCGCCGACGAATCCCAGGAGCGGGCCAGCTTGCCTGGCCCGGGCGGCGATGACGGTCCTGCCACGCAGGACATTCGTGACGGAGCGACCATGGATGCAAAACGCCAGCCTGATTCAGGCACCGACAGTGACGTAAGCCTGCTGCACAAGATGGGCTATGCGCAGGAACTGTCGAGACGTATGAGCGGTTTCTCGAACTTCGCGGTGTCGTTTTCCGTGATCTGCATCCTGTCGGGCGGCATTACCGCGTTCCAGCTCGCGTTTTCGGCCACCGGCGGCGCGTCGATCGGCCTCGGCTGGCCGTTGGGCTCGCTGTTCGCGCTGATCGTCGCGGTGTCGATGTCGCAGATCGCGTCCGCGTTTCCGACGGCCGGCGGCCTCTATCACTGGGGCGCCATCCTCGGCGGGAAGAAATGGGGGTGGATGACCGCGTGGCTCAACCTGATCGGCCTGATCTTCGTGATCGCCGCGATCAACTTCGGCACCTACGATCCGTTCTTCAAGACGCTGATCGCGCCGATGTTCGGCGTCAGCCCGGACAGCCTGACCTGGTGGCATCAGACGGCGTTCATCGCGTTCATCACGATCTCGCAGGCGATCCTGAATGCGCGAGGCATCAGGATCGCGAGCAAGATCACCGACCTGTCGGGCTATCTCATCTTCGTGGTGACGATCGCGCTGGTGGTGTCGCTGCTCGTCTACTCGCCGGTCGCGTTCGACGCGCATCGCCTCGTGACGTTCACCAATTTCACCGGCGTCGATGGCGGCGCATGGCCGAAGCAGGCCACGCCGCTCGCGTTCCTGTCCGGCCTGCTGCTCGTGACCTACACGATCACCGGCTTCGACGCTTCCGCGCACACGTCGGAAGAGACGCACGATGCGGCCAAAAACGTGCCGCGCGGCATCATCGGGTCGGTGTTCTGGTCCGCGGTGTTCGGCTACGTGATGGTGTGCGCGTTCGTGCTGGTGATGCCCGACCTGACCGCCAGCATGAAGCAGGGCACCGGCTTTTTCGAGGCGATTCTCGCGCCGATTCCGAAGGCGTTGCGCGTCACCCTCGAACTCGCGATGTTCTTCATCAACTACGTGTGCGGGCTCGCGGCGATCATGTCGACGTCGCGGATGGTGTATGCGTTCGCACGCGACGGCGGGCTGCCGGCGTCGAAGCTGCTGCGCAGCGTGAGCCCGACGCACCGGACGCCCGGCCCCGCGATCTGGACGTGCGCGGTGCTCGCGATCGTCGTCACGCTGTACGGCGACGCGTTCTCGGTGCTGAGCGCCGGCAGCGCGGTGTTCCTGTTCATCTCGTATGCGATGCCGATCGGCTCCGGGATGCTGGCCGAAGGCCGCTCGTGGACCGACAAGGGCCCGTTTCAACTGGGGATCTGGTCGAAGCCGTGTGCGCTGCTCGCGCTGGTCGGCGCGTGCGTGCTCGCGTATGTCGGCATCCAGCCGCCGAACGAGAAGGTGCTGTACGTGCTCGTCGGTTTCGTGGTGGTGCTGATGGTGATCTGGTATGGCTTCGGCGTGCGAAACACGTTCGCGGGGCCGCCGGTGCTGAAGGACACGCGCAATCTCGAGCGCATCCGCGAACTCGAGGCGAACGTCGATCCGTCTGTCTGAAGCGGATTCGAAGCAGGTTGAAAAAAAACCGACTCGCTGGCTCGATGCCGCGAGTCGGTTTTTTCATGTCTACGCGCAACGATGAGATTCAACCGCCTTGCGGCGGTTGAATCTGGCGAGCATCCGCGATCAGACGGCGGAGAAACAGTTGTCGACGAACAGGTGCGTGCCGTTGACGAAACTCGACTCGTCGGACGCGAGGAACAGCGCGGCGGCCGCGACTTCCGACGGCTCGCACAGCCGGCCTTGCTGCACCGCGATCGCCGCCTCGGTCGCGTCGACACCCATCGCCTGCAGGTCCTTCAGTTCGCGCATCCCGTGCGGCGTGCGGATGAACCCCGGCGCGAGCGCGTTGCAGCGAATGCCGCGGTCGCGATACTCGACCGCGATCGCCCGCGCGAACATGTGGCACGCGCCCTTGGTCGCGTCATACAGCACCTCGCCCGGCGTCGCGCACACCGCGGAAATCGACGACGTGCAGACGATGCTGCCGCGCCCCTTCTCCAGCATCTGCGGCAACACCGCCTTCGTCATCAGGAACATGCTCTTCACGTTCACGCCCATCAGCCAGTCCCATTCCGACTCCTCGATGTCGAGGAACGGTTTGACGATCAGCGTGCCGGCGTGATTGAACAGGATGTCCGCGTTGCCGTACTGCTCCCGCGCGGCATTCACGGCCTGCTGGACTTCCGCCTGTTTCGACACGTCGGCGCCCAGGCCGATCGCTTGCAGGCCCGCATCGCGCAGCCGCGACGCAAGCGTGTCGGCGGCGTCGCCGTCGCGGTCGATGATCGCGACCTTCGCGCCCTGGGCGGCGAACAGTTCGGACGCCGCGCCGCCGCAGCCGCCGGCGCCGCCGCTCACGATCGCGACCTTGCCGGCCAGGCGGCCGTCAATCTTGACATTCATGTTTCGTGCTCCATTCCGGTTCGTTCGGTCTGCTCAACTGAACAGCGTCCGCAGGTGATCGTTGAGGAAATAGCCTTCGGGGTCCACGCTGCGTCGCAGTGCGCGGAACGCCTCGGCCTTGGGGAACCAGCGATCGACGTCCTCGCGGTTCGTGAAATGCAGCTTGCCCCAGTGAGGACGCGAGCCGTAGTCGCGCAGGATCGCGTCGACGTCCTTCAGGAACGGCCAGTAGTCGACGCCGTTCGGGCCGCCCGAGCATGAAATCGTGACGCTGTCCTGATGATTGAACGGGCTGATCCACGCCGGGTCGCCCTTCGTGAAGCGGTACTCGACCGGGAAAATGCAGTCGCGGTGTTTCGTGAGGATCAGCTCGCGCACGCGGCGCAGCGCTTCCTTGCCGTGTTGCGCGGGCACCGCGTACTCGAGCTCGTGGAAGTTCGGCACGTAGTGGATCGCATACACCTCCGAGCTGTAGGCGATCTTCTCGTGCTCGCCTTCATGGAACGTGCGCGCGTCGGTGATATCCATCACCTTGATCTCGCACACGTCGTAGTCCTTCTTCGAATTCGACACCTTCGTGGTGTCGGGCAGGCAGTAGAGCTCGCGGCTGGCCGACGTCGGGCACCAGAAGAAACCGAAATGCCGGTGCTTCGCGGCCAGGTCGTCGTACTGCTCCATCAGCGCGTCGAAGTCCTCGCGCCACACGCGGTCGTGCAGCCAGAACGCATCGGTCACCTGCAGCGTGATCTCCGACACCACGCCGAACATCCCGATGTTCACCTGCGTTGCATGCAGCAGGTCGAGGTCCTGCCGGTCGCTGACCTTCATGATCGAGCCGTCCGGGCGCACGAGGCGCATTCCGACGACCTGCGACGACAGGTTGCCAAGCGTCGTCCCCGTGCCGTGCGTGCCGGTGGCCAATGCACCGGCGATCGCCTGCGAATCGATGTCGCCCTGGTTGACGAGCGACAGGCCGAGGTCCTTCAGGTGCCGCGTCACCGCATTGATTTTGGTGCCGGCCCTCACGGTCACGCGCTTGCGCGCTTCGTCGACGTCCACGATGCCCTGGTAGTCCTGCAGCGACAGCAGCAGGCCGCTGGTGGCCACCACGGGCGTGAACGAGTGCCCCGACCCCGCGCACCGCACGTGCTTGCCTTGCCGCGTCGCGGCATGCACCAGCGCCGCGATCTCCGCCTCGCTGGTGGGCGCGGCCAGATGCGCGGCCACGCACGACTGATTGCCGACCCAGTTCCTCCAGAATCCGCCACGGGGAAGTTCCATCACCGTCTCTCCAGCGTCCTATTGCTGCCAAAGATAGGGTGCCGAAAGGTTTTCCACTATCGGATTTCGGCAAGTCAGGGTTTTGACGAGGCGATGCCTGTCCGGCGCTTTTTGACCGGCGCGACGAGCGGCTACAATGAATCGATCCGGCCCGCCCGTCCCCGCCCTCCGCCCTCGATGACGCCGCCTGCCCACCCGAGCGATTTCTCCGGCGATCCGCTGTTCGCGCGAACGGTCGCGTTCTGCGCGTTCACCGACGTGGAGGAACAGGCGCGCGCGTTCGACGGCTGGAACATGAACTACACGCAGATCTCCAGTGGGCGGTTTCACGGCTCGTCGTCGATCGTGTCGCTGGGCGGCATCAAGTTGCTGGTCGAGGATCTCGACAAGGTCATCCTGCAGCAAGGCGCGGTGCCGACGGAGCGGATCGCCGTGGCCGTGCCGCTGGAACTGGAAGGGCATGCGCGCCTGTGCGGCGAGAAGAGCGGGCGCGACAGCCTGCACGTGTTCTCGAGCCAGCCGGCCTTCGAGTTCTATTCGCCCGACCGCCATCTGCTCGTGAACGTCGAAATCGAGCCGGAGAAACTGTCGACGCAGGCGCTGCGCACGGTGGCCGCGTCACTGCGCGCCCAAACCCATGCGCCGGTGATCCCGATGGCGACCGGTGTGGCCGATCATCTGCGCGACCTGCTGCGCCAGACACTGGCCGCCGCCGTAAAAACCACCCGCATCGACGACGTGACGACGCAGGCCAGGATCGAACTGCTCGAACGCACCGTGCTCTACGCGATCTCGGAAGTAATGACGGCCGCGACGCCAGTGGCCGGCGCACAGATCGTGCGCCCGACGAAGTACTGGTCGCTGGTCAATGCGGTGCGGGAGCGGCTGCAGGATGCATCGACCTGCCCGCTGTCGATCGCCGAGCTGTGCGTGGAACTCGGTGTGAGCCGGCGCACCGCGCAATACGCGTTCCAGGACACGTTGAACCTGAACCCGATCGCGTACCTGCGGGCCGTGCGGCTGAACCACGTGCGCCGCGAGCTGCGGCTCGGCGACTCCGTGACGACCGCGGCCACCAAGTGGGGCTTCTGGCACCTGAGCAGTTTTGCGCAGGACTATCGCGCGATGTTCGGCGAACTGCCGTCGGCCACCGCGAAGCGCTACGCGCGCCAGGCGCTCTAGCGCCTGTCGTTCACGCTGTCGTTCATCGTCCGGCGGCCGGTGCGCAGGAATCCGCACCGGCCGCCGCCCTGCCTGCTACGTCACTCGTCCTGCTGTTCCTGCTGCGCCTGCACCTGCCGCTGCTGGATGAACTGCCGCACATCGCTCATCGTCACGCGGCCGGTGTGCTTCGCATCGATCTCGTCGAAGTGCTTCGACACGAAGCCGAGACCGCTGCTCTGCGCCTGCGCCTTCGTCACGGCCGCGCCGTTGCTCAGCACCGTATTGGCGCCGAGCCGCGCATCGACACGCTGCTGCGCCTGCTGCTGCAGCGTCGCGCCGGTCGACGGCAACACCGGCGCCGCTTTCGTGGCGGGAAAGAACGGACCGTCGACACCGCGCCCACCGTGCGGCAGCCTCACCGGCGCCACCGCCTGCGGCGGCAACGCGTAGGCACTGCTCATCACGGCACCGAGGACGATCAACGGAGACATACGCCGCATCAATTTGATTAGGGACATGATCACTCGCATTCAATGGATGAATAGAGGGTTCCTTTGACAAGGAGTCCGTCGCTCAGGCTCGCTCACGGGGCCGCCGCCAGCGTCGTCCCGGCGGTCGCGCCCGGGACGCTGCCGGTCGGCACGCTCGGCGGGTTTTCATCCGGCCACGGCGGCGGCAGCATGTGCAGCGTCAGCGCCGTCGGAATCCGCGCACCCTTGTAGAACGTCTTCAGGTCCCGCTTCATCTGCGGACGGGCGACGTCGTCCAGGTAGGTCATGTGGCCGCCCTGGAAGAAGTTCACCTGCAGCTTCGGATTGAGGCCCTTCACCGTCTGCAGCCGCGCGAGTTGCTTCTCGGTGTTGAAGAACGGCGTCGCGAGATCGTGGAAGCCGTTCTCCGCGAGCACGCGAAGCTTCGGGTTGAGCTGCAGCGCACCGAGCAGATCGGGGATCGTGTCGGGCATCGGCTGGCCGTCGTGCGTGAAGTCCCAGACGCCGATGATGTTGTCGTTCAGCGGCAGGTAGGTCGCGTTCGGTGCGGTGTAGCCGAGGTAATCCGGCATCTGCGTCGCGAGCGCGTTCGTGAACGGCTGCGAAATCAGGATGTCGGACGGGTCGCCGTCGTTCTGCAGCCGCGGATCGGAATTCGGCAACGACACGCGTCCGTCATACCGGCCGATCGTCGTCCCGGGCAGCAGGCTCGTGCCGAACGGATTCGCGTTGAAGTAGCCGCGCAGCGCCTGTTGCGTGAGGCTCGACGGGATCGACCACAGCTTGAGCGTCGCATCGCTCGGGAACACCGGCGTGCCGAGCGCATCCGGAATGCCGAGCTGGCTCAACACCCACGACTGCGAGTACTTCTGCAGCTGGTTGTAGATCAGCGTCGTGAACAGTTCCGTCTGCAGTGCGTACAGACCGGGGTTCACCGGTGCCGGCGACACCTGGTTGAAGTACGCCGCGACCGCCGCATAGCCCGGCAGGTAGCCGGCCACGGTATCGGTTTCGAGCAGCAGCCCCTCCGTCGACTGCGTGATCGCCACGGCTTCCACCGCATCCGCGAAGTAGTTCAGGATCGCCGACTGCAGCACGATGCCCGTCAGGTGCACGCCGGCCGATTCGAGCGCCAGCGCGAGCATGTCGGTACGCGGCGTGCCGTACGATTCGCCGTACAGGTAGATCGGCGACGTGCCGCGGCTGTTGACGTTCAGGTAGCGCTGGATGAAGTCGCGCATGATGTTCACGTCCGCATCGGAACCCCAGTACTTCTGGTTGGTGTTCGGCAACACGGCTTCCGACAGCCCGGTGCCGGGCGGGTCGATGAATACGAGGTCGGTGGTGTCGATCAGGCTTTCGGCGTTGTCGACGAGCGGATAGTTCGGCCAGTTGCTGCCGAACAGCGGATCGGGCGTGGCCACGCGGGTCGGTGCGAACGAGCCGAGCCGCAGCCAGATCGACGACGAGCCCGGGCCGCCGTTATAGACGAACGTGACGGGGCGCGGCTTGCCGTTCGTGCTCGGCGCGGTGTACGCGACATACGACATCGACGCTTCCGGGTTGCCGTTCGCGTCCTGCGCGGTCAGGTGGCCGGTGGTGGTCGTGTAGTTGACGGTCGTGCCGCCGTTTTTCCACTGGTAATGCATGACGGCGGTTTTCTCGGACACCTGCCCGGGGGCGAGGCCGTCGGTCGCATTCATCGAATACGCGACCGGGTCGACGTACGGCTGGTTGGCCGGCGTCTGCCCGGCCGCCTGTTGCGCGCTCGCCTGCTGGCTGGCGGTGGCCTGCGCGAGGCTCGACGCACCGACGGACGACGAATCGTCGCCGCCGCATGCCGCGAGCGCCAGTGTCATGACGGTCAATGCACCTAGCCCGGCCAACCGGCCGTGACGGCCACGGCGGCTGCCGGTACAGCTCCTGTCTGGTTTCATCTCTGTCCTTTGATTCGGATACCGTTTCACACAGGCCGCCAACGCCTGCGAAACGCGCAGGCCGACCCGCCACTCGCGTTGCACGGTCGGCAGTCGGCGGTTGGGGATTGGACTTCCAAGAGACTGAACTTGATACAGACACAGCAAACTGCTGGCGAGAATGGTGCTCGGACGCCCCCTGCAGTTTGGACAACTTTTATATGACCCAAATTTACGACAACACAAAAATAGGCGGTGCTGCGCCGCGTTGTCAAAGATCATTCGGATATTAAAAAACCCGCAATGATGCTAACGGCGGACAGTGTCTGGCAATTGAAAGAAAACAGGATTATTCGTGCATTGCTCGTTCTATCGACAATAATCCGCCGAATCTGCCGCTTTTATCGCACGACCGGCAATCCTTTACCGGCGTTGATGTTGCGCCTCGAAAGCCTTCAGATCACCGGAATTATTCTTTCATTTTAATTATCCGGGATCGATTAATTCTGCGCGACGGCATGCATACGCCGCCATTCGATGATTCAAGTCACTTCAGCCATTCTTCAATCGATGCGCTTATCCGCACCGCGTCATCCATAAAATACCGATTTCTCCATTCCTCGAAAATTCAGCGGAATTATTTACCCTTTCTATTGCTGGCCTTCCAGCAGGGAAGAAGCGCGGCGTGCAACCTCGCCGCACGCCGCGCCTCTTCCGCATTCAATCCGCCATTACTTCCCGCCGCCCGGCAGCGCGATATCGATCAGCACCGGATCGTGATCCGACGAGCGATACGCATCCGGCGCGTAGAACGTCTTCTGCTGCTCGGCCGACTTGTACGCGAGCGTGTACTGCAGCGCGAGCGGCTCGTCCGCGTTGATGTGCCATTCGTGCACGGCCTTCACGTGCGACGCGAGCGGCAGCGTCGCGAGCGCGTGATCGAGGTAGCCGGCTTCGCCGTTGTACACGTAGCTGTACGCGTTCGCGCCGATCCAGCGCGCGACGAGGTTGCGGTAGCCGCGCGATTCGAGCGTGCGGATCGGGTCTTCGTACGTGTAGCTGTTGAAGTCGCCGATCAGCAGCACG
Source organism: Burkholderia sp. Tr-20390 (assembly GCF_017104595.1). Lineage (NCBI taxonomy): Bacteria > Pseudomonadati > Pseudomonadota > Betaproteobacteria > Burkholderiales > Burkholderiaceae > Burkholderia > Burkholderia sp. Tr-20390. The sequence goes on from NZ_JAAGPC010000004.1 coordinate 61,886, forward strand.
CCCTGGCCTGCGACGCCCGTCGGGTTGCCGGCGAGCCAGTCGGCCACCTTCGCCGCCGCGCGCGTGCGCGTCGGGTTCCAGCAGCCCTGGCCGTCACCCTGGTCGAGATCGTCGTTCGCGGCGTCAGGGCAGTTCTTCGACTTCAGGTGGTTCACGGCCACCGTCAGTGACTGCTTGTTGCCGTTGATCAGCCGGAACGACTGCGCGAGCGGCTGGCGGTTCTTGTCGTCGATCGCGAGCGTCGCCGCGCGGCCGACCGGTTCGACCTTGCGGCTGTCGTAGATCATCGCGACCGTGATCGCATCGCCGCCGAGGCGCGACACGCCCGGATCGACGACGCGCCATTGGGTGCCGAGCTTCGCCGCGAGCTGGCGCACCGCGCTCAGTTCGCCGTAGCCGTTGTTCTGGATTTCCATCAGGCCGATCACGTCGGCGTCGATCGCCTTCAGCGCGCTGACGATCTTCGCTTCCTGGCGCTGGAATTCCTGGAAGTTCTTCGCGCCGCGATTGTTCGGATCGTCGAAGCCGCCGCCGAGACCGTTGCCATTGAAGTAGTTCAGCACGTTGAACGACGCGACGCGCAGGTTCGATTTCGGATCGCGCGCCGGTGCGTTGGTGCGCGGGTTCGTGCGGGCTTCGAATGCCGGCACGGCGGCGCCCGGCAGCGGCTGCACGCGCCATGCGCCGTAACGCACTTCGAGCACGCCTTCGACGTCGCGCACCGTGTAGCCCGCGCGCAGCGTGTTCGCGGCCGACAGGCCCGGCGCCGGGTACGGCACGGTCGCGGGGTTCTGCTTGTTCGAGCCGTCGTCGAGGATCAGGCGGTTGCGTGCGTTCGCCTCGATCTGCGTCTGCGCCTGCGCGGGCGGCACGACGCTCGTCGGCGTGCGCAGGCGGCCGTTGCTGAGCATCACGCTGCCGTAGCGGCCGAGCTCGTAGTTGTCGGTGACGTTCAGTGTCTGCGGCAGGCGCACCCGCATCCCTTCATACGCGGCGAACGCGTTCGGGCTGTCGACCGGCAGCGTGAGCGTCACGGGCGTGACGGTCTGGTTGTTCGCGCACACCGCGATCGCGCCCGACTGCGTGAGCTGCGTCTGGCCGTACTTCTCCTCGACCTTGCCGGTCACGTGCACGAGGTCACCCGCTTTCGCCCGCACTTTCGGCGCGTAGACGAACAGGCCTTCCGACACGCCCGGCTGGTTGCGGCGCTGCGCGTCGGCCTGCTGGACGAAGAAGCCGCCGAAGCCGTCGGTGCCGCCGAAATCGGCGGTGACGACCGCTTCGATCGACACGTTCTGGCCGGCGAGCGGCGACGGCGCGCCCGGCCCCTGGATATCGGCGATCGGCGTCGTGCTGCCGCCGCAGTTCGGGCTGACGGGCGCGGCCGTGGCGGCGAAAACCGGCGCGGCGAGCGTCGGGAGCAGCAATAGCGGGGTGATGAGGCGGATTGTCGAGCGCATGACGGGGAATCCCGGTTGTGAGGGTGGCGAAAGCTTAGCGGCGCTCAATGACAGTTTTTGGTAATCGGAAGACAGGCGGATGTAATTGTCGTTATCACGCCGCGATCGCCGTCGAGCGTGCGTTTACGCCTGAAAAAGCGGGGAAATCGTCTGATGAAAATCCACCGTGACCGTGACGATTACCCCGCGTGGTCTTGCTGCGCGGCTCCGCGCCGCCACGCTACACCGTGCCCGGCAACGCGCTCGACACGAGCACGGCCGCGACCATCAGCACGCCGCCCAGCACGACCGCCTCGATCCGCAATACTGTGCCGAATCGTTTCAACGAACTGGCCGGCATCGACGCGGCCGGATCCTTCAACGCGGCCAGCAACGTGGGCATCCCGAAGAAGCGGTTGTGTCCGCCGAGCGCCGCCGCGATCAGCACGAGCGCGAGCTTCAGCAGCAGGATCTGCCCGTACGTCGATGCGAGCAGATTGGCGGGCGTATCGACGCCGCGCCAGCCGTTGTACGCACCGGTCGCGAACAGCACGATCAATGCATAAGTCGATGCATCGGACAGCGACTGCACGAACGATGCGCCGGTCGTGCGTTCACTCGCGGGCATCGCTGCAAGCCTCGGCATCACGCCGAATGCCGTCACGAGCACGAGCCCGACCCATGCGCTGATCGCCAGCAGATGCAGCCAGTCGATCCACACCGGCACGCTGAACAATCCGGCATCCACCGGATGTCCGCCGTTGCTGCGCGCGAGCGCGACGCAGGCCAGCGCGGCCCACATCGCGAACGGCCAGCGCGTGTCGTTCGCGCGCCGGACGAACGACAGCACCACGACAACGAGCATGAACACCGCGCCGGCCAGCCACGCATGACCGAACCCGGTGCCCGCGAGCATCGCGCAGACGGCCGGCCCCGCTTCGAGCAACGACACCTCGCTCATCAGCGCGCAGTGCGCCCAGAACGCGGTGACGCTTGCGAGCAGCGAGATGACGGACGCGATGCGCAGCGTCGCGACGAGCCGCCGCCCGATGCCGTGCTGCCACGCCGACGCGCCGCGCGCGAGCCAGTGGCTGCCGAGCAGCGCGCCGATGACGACGGCGAACCCGGCATTCTGGATCGCCACCGATACCAGCCGCAGGAGACCGATGAAAACGTCGTTCACCCCTTCACCTTGAACGTATAGGTGCCCTTCGTGCGATGCGCGTCGGCCGTCATCGCCACCCACTGCACCGTGTACGCGCCGGGCGCGAGCTTCGGCATCGCGACGGTCATCACGCGCGGGTTCGCCGCATCGACCTTCGCCTTGTCCTGCGTGACGGCGTTGCCGTTCGCATCCGACACCTTCACCGAGCTGAACGCCGGTTCGAGGTCTTCGTTGAACGTGAGCCGCACCGTGTCGGGCGCGGTGTCGACCGTGCTGCCTGTCGCCGGTGCCGCACTTTCCAGCTTGCCGTGCGCGGATGCCGCGATCGGTGCGGCGGCGAGCATCGCACCGGCCGCGACGATCGCGGTCAGCCGCGTGAGGGTCGTGATCTTCATCTGCACGCTCCGCGTCACGGCTTCTTCAGCTCGACGACGGTCAGCGCGCCGTCCACGTCTTCCGCGACGAAGTCGATCTTGTCGCCCGCTTTCACCTGCGACAGCATCGCCGGGTCCTTCACCTTGAACACCATCGTCATCGCGTCCATCCCGAGGTTGTCCAGCGGGCCGTGCTTGATCGTCAGCTTGCCGGCAGCCGTATCGACCTTGCGGATTTCGCCGTGCGACATGCCCGGCGTCGCCGCGGCTGCCTGCTTCGCGCCGCCGCTCATGTCCATGCCGGCCATGTCGCCGGCCGCGTACGATGCGCCGGAAAACACCAGTGCACACCCCATTGCCATCGAAACCAGTCCCTTCTTCATCATGTCGACTCCCAGTGAATGAAACGAAACCGGCGGCCGCATGCACGCAGCCGCCGCATGCTGCTGCTCAGCCGTCCGGCAGTTCGCCGGTGTACTCGTATGCGACGGTGCCCTTCGGATGTTTGAACCAGCCCGGATCGCGATAGTCGTGGCGGCCGAGCCCCTGCCGCACCTTGCAGACCGTGAACATGCCGCCCATCTCCAGCGGCCCGAACGGGCCCGTGCCCGTCATCATCGGCAGCGTGTTGTCGGGCAGCGGCATCTCCATGCCGCCCATCGCGCCGCCGGTGCTGCCCATCGCCATGTAGTCGGGCACGAGCTTGCCGATGCGCTGCGCGAGATCCTTCTGCGGCACGCCGATCAGGTTCGGCACCTGGTGGCCCATCGCGTTCATCGTGTGATGCGACTTGTGGCAATGGAATGCCCAGTCGCCCGGGCGATCGGCGGTGAACTCGATCGCGCGCATCTGGCCCACCGCGACATCGGCCGTCACTTCCGGCCAGCGCGCGGCCGGCGGAATCCAGCCGCCGTCGGTACCCGCGACTTCGAAGCTGTAGCCGTGCAGGTGGATCGGATGGTTCGTCATCGTCAGGTTGCCGAAGCGAATCCGCACGCGGTCGCCCGCGCGCACCGGCAGCGGATCGATGCCCGGGAACACGCGCGAGTTGAAGGTCCACATGTTGAAGTCCGTCATCTCGTTCACGCGCGGCGTGTAGCTGCCCGGATCGATGTCGTACGCGGCGAGCAGGAACACGAAATCGCGATCGACCGGCATCGTGCCGCGATCCTTCGGGTGCACGATGAACATGCCCATCATCCCCATCGCCATCTGCACCATCTCGTCGGCGTGCGGGTGGTACATGAACGTGCCGTGCGCTTCCAGCTGGAACTCGTAGACGAAGGTCTTGCCGGGCGGGATATGCGGCTGCGTGAGGCCGCCGACGCCATCCATCCCGTTCGGCAGCCGCAGCCCGTGCCAGTGGATCGTCGTGTGCTCGGGCAGCCGGTTGGTCACGAAGATGCGCACCTTGTCGCCTTCGACGGCCTCGATCGTCGGGCCGGGCGACTGGCCGTTGTAGCCCCACAGGTTCGCGTTCATGCCGGGCGCCATCTCGCGCACGACGGGCTCGGCCGTCAGGTGAAATTCCTTCCAGCCGTTCTTCATCCGCCACGGCAGCGTCCAGCCGTTCAGCGTCGCGACGGGCGTGTACGGGCGGCCGTTCGGCGGCACGAGCGGCGGCTGTGTGGCCGTTTTCGCCATCGTGGGCGCTTCGGGCAGCGACGCGGCGCCGGCCTTGCTGACCATCGCGGCGCCCAGCAGCGCGGCGCCCGAGCCGCTGAGAAATTGTCGACGGGACACCATGTCAATGACCTTCCGGATGCGGTTGTGTCGCGGGCGCCGGTTGCGCCGCGGATGAAGAAGCCGGCTGCGGCGCAGCGTCGGCGTGTGAAGGGGATGCGGGTTCGACGGATGGCGTCGCGCGCGGCGTGGCACCGTCGGTCGGCAGCCGGCCTCCGACGGCCATCTGCAGATCGGTTTCGGCAAGCCAGTAGTCCTTCAGCGCATCGATGTAGCCGTTGACCGCGCCGACCTGTTCGCGCGCATCGGCCAGCAGCTCGAACACGCTCGCGAGCATCCCGTTGTAGCGCAGCAGCAGCTCGTCGGAGATCGTCTTGCGCAACGGCACGACTTCGTCGCGATAGTGGGTCGCGACGTCGTAGCTCGTCACGTACGCCGCATACGACTCGCGCACGTCGGAGCGCGCGTCGATGGCCGTTTTCGCGAGCCGGTTCGCCGATTGCATGTAGACGGCCTCGGCCCGCGCGACCTTCGCGCCGCCCCAGTCGAACAGCGGAATCTCGACGCTGATCTCGTAGCCGTGCTCGTGCCCCTTGCCGGTCTCGTAGTCGTTCACGTAGCCGAGGTCGACCGCATTGACGAAGCGCGTCGCCTTGCTCAGGCCGAGCGACGACGCGACGCCCTGCGTCTGCAGCTTCGCGGCCTGGATGTCGAAGCGGTTGCTCATCGCGAACCGCTCGAGATCGGGCAGGTTCGGCCGCGCTTTCGGCAGGTCCGGCAAGCGCTCGGGCAGCGCGTACTGCGTGCGTTCGCCCCACAGGCCCATCGCACGCGTGAGCTTCTCGCGCGCGGCGACGGCCTGCTGGCGCGCCTTCGCGTGCTGCGCAACCGCATCGGCATGGAACGCCTGCTCGCGTGCGTAATCGAGACGGCTGAAGTTGCCGGCCTGCCGCATGCGCAGCGCGAGTTCGGCGGCCGCGCTCGCGGCATCGCGCACCTGTTGCGCATAGTTCGCGGCCTGCTCGGCCGCGACGGCCTCGACGTACGCGCGGCGTGCGTCGGCTGCGACCTTCAGCATCGCGTCGGCGGTTTCGAGCTTGGTCTGCTCGAAGCGGCGGCGTTCGATGTTCGTCGCGAGCGGCATCGTCAGCAGCGCGAACACGTTCGCCGAGAACGTGCGGCCGAGCGTCAGCTCGCCGTCGCCGGCACGGGTGCGGCTGAACGCGAAGCGCGGGTTCGGCAGCCGGCCGGCCTGGACGAGGTCTGCTTCCGACAGCCCCAGTTCCGCATACGAAGCCTGCAGCCCGCGGTTGTTCAGCAGCGCGACCTGCACCGCGTCGTCCATCGACAGCGGCTTCGCAAGCAGCTCCTTCGTGCGCTTGTCGACAGCTTCGCGGTCGGCGTCGGTCTTGATCACCACCGCGTCTTTCCCGATGCGTTCCGACGCGGCGGACGACACCGCGTCGAAACCACCGTCCTTCGAAAACGTCGTGCAGCCGGCGAGGAAGGCCAGCACGGCCGCGGCCGCGCCGATCCTCGGCGATATCGCAAGCATCGTCATTGCGCGGTGCCTCCGTGCTTCGAATGCGCGGCGCCGCTTCCGGCCGCACCGCCCGTCGCACGTCCTTTCGCGGGCCGTTCAATCACGTCGCGGTTCAGTTGTTTCCAGCCCGGGCCTTCGTCGTCCCGATACGGCCGGTAGCCGTCGAATGCGGATGTCACGGTGATATCCGGCACGGCCACGGTGGCATCCGCTGGATCAGGCAGCGGGGTTTGCGCTGGTGCGAGCGACGGCACGAGGGCCGCCGCGCTCAACAGCGCCGCAGTAATGGATCGCATGAATGGGTCTCGTCATGAGTCGTCCGGCGGTCGTGATGCCGCCGCCGGAACGGATTGCAGAGCGCGGCAGGTCGAAGCCGCGGGCCGATTTAGACGAGATGCCCGCGTGGCGGCCTGTCGATGCCGCCAGTCAGGAACGATACGACGACCGGCGTCGGAGCGAAAGAAACGCGCGCGATACCGATACCCGACGCAACGGACATCGCGGAAAGATCCGCCATGCCAGCGCCGAGGCAGCAGGACCCGCATGCGGAACATGGCTGTGCATGTCGCGCATGATCGCCGTGCGCGTGCTCGTCTTCATGCTGGCCACCATGCGCGCTCGGCATCGCACGCGGCGCGACCGCGTCATCGGCGCTTGCTCCGTCCCCCGCGTGCGGCATGGCCACGACCGCCCCCGCGCACGCCATCGACACAGCCGCGAACGACTGGATCGGCAGGCTCAGCGCCAGCAGCACGACGACGAGGAATTTGCGCCAGTACGACATGGATGCGAAATCACGCAGGCAACGACCGGATGGGCCGGCGCAGCGCCGCGACGGCGCGCTCCGGGGACACGACGGCCGCAGCTTATCGCCGCCGCGGTGACGACGACATGGCCGAAACATGACCGGCATTTCATGACAATTCCGTCATCCGGCGGTCACCCTTCGCGCACGCACGGCGCCGTAAGCTCACGCGTTACACTGACCGGCTGAAATCACGGATGACTCACGGACAGCCTGCCTCACCATGCGAATACTGATAGTCGAAGACGAACCCAAGATGGCGTCGTACCTCCGCAAGGGGCTGATGGAGGCGAGCTACACGGTCGACGTCGCGGAAAACGGCAAGGACGGGCTGTTCCTCGCGCTGCACGAGGAGTTCGATCTCGTCGTGCTCGACGTGATGCTGCCGGAAATGGACGGCTTCGAGGTGCTCAAGCGGCTGCGCGCGCAGAAGCAGACGCCCGTGCTGCTGCTCACGGCGCGCGAGGCGATCGAGGACAAGGTCGCCGGGCTCGAACTGGGCGCCGACGACTACCTGCTCAAGCCGTTCGCGTATGCCGAGTTCCTCGCGCGCATCCGCTCGCTGCTGCGGCGCGCGCCGCGCAACGTGCGCGACATCCTGCAGGTCGCCGATCTCGAAGTCGACCTGATCCGCCGCCGCGTGCGGCGCGCCGACACCCGCATCGACCTGACCGCGCAGGAATTCGCGCTGCTGCAGTTGCTCGCCGAACGCGAGGGGGAAGTGCTGACGCGCACCTTCATCACGTCGCAGATCTGGGACATGAATTTCGACAGCGACACGAACGTCGTCGATGCGGCGATCAAGCGCCTGCGCGCGAAGATCGACAACGCGTATGAGAAGAAGCTGATCCACACGATCCGCGGAATGGGCTACGTGCTCGAGGATCGCGCGTGACGCGCCGCCCTGGCGCGTATTCGCTGCTGCAGCGGCTGACGCTCGCGTTCGCCGTCGTCGCCGCGCTCGTGTTCGCGCTGACCGGCGCGTACCTGTATCGCTCGCTGTCCGCCGAGCTGACGCGGCGCGACGACATCGAGATTTCCGGCAAGCTCAACCAGTTCCTGCAACTGGCGCACGCGAGCGGCTCGATCGCCGCGCTGCGGGCCGATCCGGCCGTGTTTCACGAGGTGCTGCTGTCGCACCCGGGCGTGTATCTCGGCATCTACGATGCGCAGAACCGCGCGCTCGTCGAGCATTCCGACGAGGCCGGCAATACGCTCGCGTCGGTGATCGCGGCACCGCATCCGGCCAGCCGAGCCGGCGTGCCGTTCACCTGTTCGCCGCCCGGCATCGGCACGTCGCGTTGCGTCTACGCACGCGAAACGCTGCCGTCCGGCGACGCGATCCAGGTCGCGCTCGCGCGCACGGCGACCGATCGCCAGTCGCTGCTCGAAAGCTATCGCGTCGACATCTGGCTCGCGGCGGCCGTGGGCGCGCTGCTGGTCGGCGCGCTCGGCTATGCGGTTGCGTCGCGCGGCCTGCGCCCGGTCGAGAGCCTCGGCCGGCAGACGTCGCGCATCGAGGCCCACAACCTGAACGCACGGCTCGACGCGCGCGGCGGCCCGGTCGAGCTGCGTGAACTCGCGACGTCGGTCAACCGGATGCTCGACCGCCTCGAACGCGCGTTCGTGCGGCTGTCGCAGTTCTCGTCCGATCTCGCGCACGACATGCGCACGCCGCTCGCCAACGTGATCAGCGCGTCGCAGGTCACGCTGTCGCGCGCGCGCACGACCGAGGAATACGAAGCGCTGATCGACTCGAACATCGAGGAATGCGAACGGTTGCAGCGGATGATCGAGAACATGCTGTTTCTCGCGCGCACCGATAATGCGCGGCAGCACCTGAAGACCACCGAGCTCGATGCAGGCAGCGAGCTGCGCCGGCTCGCGTCGTATTTCCAGGCGCTGGCCGACGAAGCCGGCGTGCGCATCGACGTGCACGGCGAAGCGCCGGTCGTCGCCGATGCGACGCTGTTCCGGCGTGCCGTCAGCAACCTTACGTCAAACGCGCTCGAACATGCGGAAGCCGCGTCGACGATCGAGCTCGCGGTGTCGGCGCAAGGCCGCTACGCGGTCGTCGAAGTCACGAATCGCGGCGCCGCGATTCCGCCCGAACAGGTCGACAAGATCTTCGAGCGCTTCTACCGGATCGATTCGTCGCGGCACGGCGCGGCGCGCAACGCGGGGCTCGGGCTCGCGATCGTGAAGTCGATCATGGAGCTGCATCGCGGCAAGGTCGAGGTCGCGAGCCGCGACGGGCGCACGACGTTCGCGCTTTATTTTCCGCGGGGCACGGAAGGGTAAGCCGTTCGTCTCGCGTTTCGCATCGGCATGACGACCGGTGCAACGCCGAACGAAGCGCGACGACCACCACCGCTCGACGCCGTCACTCCCCCGGCTCGCGCCGGATCTTCGCGTGGCGGCGATTGCGGTCGTTCAGTATCTGGTGCCGGCGATGGTCGGTCAGTTTCTTCCAGTCACGTGCCTCGTCGCGCGTCCTCAAACAACCCACGCAGAATCCGGTGCGGCCATCGAACGCGCACAGCTCGATACACGGCGATTTCACGGCCACGATCAGGCCGCCTTCGCAGGCGTCATCACTTCGACGGTCACGTGAGACACGCCGTCGAAACCTTCGACCAGTGCATGGTAAAAGCGCGCGTCGCGCGCCGCATCGATGGTCTCGACCGACACGATCGCACTCATATGGCCGGGGCCGACACGCCACACGTGAAGATCGTTGACCTTGTCGCCGAGCGCCTCGATCGCATGACGTACGCGCTCCGCCAGCTTGCGGTCGACGTTGACGTCGAGCAGGATGCCGCCCGTATCGCGCATCAGCCCGTACGACCAGTTCGCGATGACGAGTGCGCCGATGATGCCCGCGACGGGGTCCATCCAGACCCAGCCGAACGCGCGTGCGAGCAGCAGGCCGACGATGGCCAGCACCGACACGGCCGCGTCGGCGATCACGTGGACGTAGGCCGACCGGATGTTGTGGTCGCGATGGGCGGCCGCGTGCGAACCGTGATCGTGATGCGCGTGGTGGTCATCGTCGTGATCATGGTCGTGGTCGTGGTCGTGGTGGTGACCATGTCCGTGGCCATGCGCATGGTGATGGTCGCCGCTCAGCAACCACACGCTGGCGAGGTTCACCGCGAGCCCCAGCACGGCAATCGGAATCGCCTCGCCGAAGTGAATGGGAACGGGTGCCAGCAAACGTGCAATGGCCTCGTAGCCGATCAGGATCGCGATCATCGCGAGCACGATCGCGCTCGTGAACCCGGCCAGGTCGCCCAGCTTGCCGGTGCCGAACACGAAGCGCGGATCGTCGGCATGCCTGCGCGCATAGGTATAGGCCAGTGCGGCGATCAGCATCGCGCCTGCGTGCGTCGACATGTGCAGCCCGTCGGCGACGAGCGCCAGCGAACCGAACAGCGTACCGCCGACGATCTCGGCCACCATCATCGCCGAGCATAGACCGATCACCATCCACGTCCGCCGCTCGTTCTGCTCGTGCGCAGCGCCGAGGAAAATATGGTCGTGCCCCGCGCCGAACGCGTCATTCGTGAAATTGCCCATGTTCCGCCCCGATTACTTGAAATAGCTGTGCACCACGTCGATCAGCTGCTCGGTCGCGCTGCCTTCGTGCTCATCCGGTCCATGTGCATCGACCATGTGCTCGCGGATGTGGTCCTCCAGCACGACGGCCAACAGCCCGTTCATCGCGCCGCGACAACTCGTGATCAATTGCAGCACCTCGTTGCAGCCGCGCTCATCCCCGAGCGCGCGCTCGATCGCCTCGACCTGGCCCTTGATACGGCGCACGCGGTTCAGCAGCTTCTGTTTTTCACGAACGGTATGGCTCATCGATGACGGGACTCCTGGATAGGGAGGGGGAGTATATCTCCAGGAGGTTTCCCCTATAGAGGCGAGGGGTATTTCGCCTTCGACAGGCTTTCATCTCAGGTACACGTTTGACAGGGAGGTCCACTCCGTATCTTTCCGTGCCGGCCCACTTGTCTCAAGCGCCGTCCGTCTATACCGAGCCTATCTTTCGCAATGCCCGGGCTGCTGACGAACCTGCACCAGGGCGCATCCCGTAGACCATCGAGTTAAGGGGGAAAGGGTCATGGATTGACGCGAGTTGTGCGCCTCCAGGGCTGTGAAGTGGGAAGCGTTCACGCACTTCACATCGGTGCACAATGCCGATGGACCGCTGTGGGTTCCTGCCCGCATAGGGTTGTTGGATCATGTGCGGGCCAGACAACATAAGGTGTTGTCACTGAATCCCTTGCGCAGGGACTGCGATGCGTTTCAGCGCTCGGATCAGCGCATCGAAATCGGAATTCTCGCCGCGACCCAATCCATCGTGGAAGGCGGCATCGAGATCGTCCGTGTGCTGTCGTACGCATCCGATGCGTCGAAGTAGATCAGCTTTCCGTCATGGATCTCGATCGGATCATTTCCGGGCCGGCCGCTCCAAAAGACGAAAAATAGCCGGGTCGCGAGGGTCGACCCGTGCGCATCGGCCACGACGATTTTGACCTGCTCGTTCTGATCAGCAAAAAGGCCATTGCCGCTGCGGCCACTGCCGCAGATGTTGACGATATAGGTTGTGCCATCGATCTGCTTGACGCCACCGTTCAGCTTGGCGTTGTAGTTGAATCGCTGGCAATCGGTGTCGTCGGTCGTGATCCCGCGAAAGTTGACGAGATAGAAGAACACCAGGAAGCTCAGCGTGACGACCGCCAGTCCTACGCGTTTCATTCGGCTGAAGTGGTCGATATTTCTAACAAACCAGTAGAAGTAGAGCACGAAGATGATCGACGTGATGGCGAAGATCATGCCCTTCGCATTCTTGAGCGAGAAAAGCGTGATCGCGTTCCGCGTGTGGGCCGGCAGGAACATCCACGCAATGGCGACAACCAGGCACAAGACGACAACGGTCAAGACCACTTTGAAAACGGTGGAGATCGCCTTCATTGCTCGGCCGGGATGGTTCTGCATACGGTATCGAATTTCAGAATGATCGGCTTGTTCAGCTTGATGAGTTTGGGGCGACTGTAGACCATGAAGTCGCCACCACGATTATGCGCCGACCTCCAGTCGCGGTACGTCTTGTTATGAACAGGCCAGTAGACATCCTTCGCCAGGAACTTCCGAAAGAGGCTTGTGCGTTTGTCGATCGGCTTGTCGACCTCTTCGCCCGTGGGGAGGTAGCGCCATTCTTCGATAGTCGAGTTCCCGACGTTCAAGTTGCTGCCTTTGAAAAAATCGTTGACTGCCGCGGCGTAGGACAGAACCATCCCGTTCTTGTTCCAGTGGCCGAGGTATTGGCTCTTGGAAAGCGAATCGTCGTTGAACGAGTAGCTGTCTTTGATGTAGACATAGACGTGGGTAATCTGTGCGACAGGCTCGAGACAGAATATCTTGTTCTTGCCTTCGTATTGATAAAAGCGTTCGCCAGTTACGGCAGCCTTCCCTACGGCAGCGTAGAAATTGAAGTTCGCCAGGGCGCCGGTCAAATCAGTCATCGCGGTACCGTCAAGCGTGTCGAGGGATGAGACGGGCTGGTACTGGAATCCCCAGGCGATGTGAAACTGGAGCGGGTCCTTCAGAAACGGTGAGGTGTCGATAGCGATACCTGCTGCATTCAATTGCCCGGCCGAAAAACTCCGCTCGACCACGGGCGCCAGGACTTTCGTGACTGCTCGTGCGGCATTCGGTGTGTAAATCGCTTGCCGGACAAGTTGATTGAATCGCTCGGTTGCACCGCGAAATTTCAGCGCCCAATCCAGGGAAACCGTCGTGTCATCGATCGGCTGTACAGAATTGAGGTCGTCGTCATAGACGTGTCTTGGGCGCGCAAACCATTCTCGCGCGAGCTTGGCCGAGATTGGCCAGCCCATCTTGTCCATCGCTTTGGGGATGTCCTGAAGATCGAACTTGGGCAGTTTGTCGGCTTGCTCCGCGTCTCGAGGCTTGTCGCTCGGTTGCGGTTTGGTGGGCGCTGGCGCAGGAGTGGACGTGTGATGCGCTTTGACCGGAACGGGTGTCTTGGGCGGCGATGGTGGCTCGTTCGGCGCACGCCTGTCGAACGAGATTGTTTGCTGCGTGTCGATGGGAACGCATCCGACCACGCCAGCGCGACATTTCCACCGTTTGCCGCGATAGAAGACTCCAGATTCCAGCTGGTAATACGGGACTTTTTTGACGTCGAGCATAACGCTTGAATAGTGATTCGCAAGAGAACCGGTCTCAGCGTAATCAAAACCCCGACAATTCCAACCACAAACCCAACGGCAATAATGAGGATGACTTGCCAGATCAAGCCAAACCTACGTGGGTCGTAGAGGCACGAGCAGTTTTCCGGCGGCACGATTGTTACGGAAGGTTTCGTGGCCAGACAGCCCGACATTGGGTCCTCGAGTTCCGCAGCCTCTTGTCTATCCATTTTGGCAACCGTGTCAGCATCCACGAGTGCCTGGCGCGTGGAATGAACAGATTCGCCTCGGCGAGCCGCGGTGGTACGTGTATCGCATCCCGCCACGAACGCTCTTGACGGAATTGCACTCCGGTCACACGAAGATGGTCGACAACCGTTCGTCAATACCATCTCAGATCGTCAGTCCATGCCCATCGCTCAGGCATGATTAGCCTGCCGCCCCTCAAAGGACAGATGCAGCACATCACCGACGAGAGGCGCGCGTACTGCTGCGACGGGTTCTGCCGGGAATTTGAGATGAAGGCTTGTCGAAAGCAATCCGCCCGGCTAGACTGCCTTTCGTCTTTGGGGAGTAGCCTGCTTTCCGTCCCCGGAAAGCGATCGTGTCAACACACTCGGCCTGCAGCCGTGGCACGATCAGCCTGATTGGCCTGGCGAGACCATGGGCGCATCGCGTCGTTCCTGGTCGGACGTCGGCGGATGCGCCATGGTTCGTCAGCGTCCGACCACGGAGTCCCCATGTCCCACACCGCCCTCTCCCCGCGTTTCGCCGCCGTCCGCGCGCATGCCTGCGGAGGTGCCGCATGACTCTCATGTTTGTCGAACTGGCGTTCATGCTGGTCGTCATCCTCATCGCCGCCGAGGTCTTCACCAATGCGCTCGAACATCTCGGCGAACGCCTGAAGATTTCCGAAGGCGTCACCGGTTCGCTGTTCGCGGCCGTCGGCACCGCGTTGCCCGAAACGATGGTGCCGCTGCTCGCGCTCGCCGGCGGCACCGCGAACCAGGCCGTGAACGAGGAGATCGGCGTCGGCGCGATTCTCGGCGCGCCGCTGATGCTCGCGACGCTCACCACCTTCCTGATGACGCTCGCCGTGATCCGCTCGCGCGGGCTGCGCGGCACGATCGCGCCCGAACGCACGGGCTTCGTGCGCGACATGAACTACTTTCTCGCCGCGTTCTCGCTGGCCACCGCCGCGATGTTCGTCCCGCATCACAACGGGGCCGTGCGTGCGTTGCTCGCGGCGACGCTGGTCGGCATCTACGTGATGTATGTCGTGATGACGTTCCGGGCGTCGAGCCAGCTCGTCGATGCCGGGCACGGCACCGAGGCGCCGCACACGATGTTCCTGTCACGCCTGGGTGTGCCGACCAACCTCGCGACGATCGCGCTGCAACTGCTCCTCGGCGTCGCGCTGCTGGTCGGCGGGGCGAAGGGTTTCATTCACGGCGTGGAAGGCGTGTCGCACGCGCTGGGCATATCGGCGCTGCTGCTGTCGCTGATCATCGTGCCGATCGCGACGGAACTGCCGGAGAAGGTCAACAGCGTGCTGTGGATCCGCCGCAGGAAGGACACGCTCGCGTTCGGCAACATCACCGGCGCGATGGTGTTCCAGGGCACGCTGCTGCCGGCGATCGGCATCATGCTGACGCCGTGGGAGCCGCGCCCCGAAGTGCTGACCGGCGTGATCATCACGCTCGCGGCGGCGGCATGGCTGCGCGTCAATGCACGCACGCGCGGGCTCGCGATCTGGGCGTTGCTCGCGAACGGCGCGGGGTATGCGGGGTATTTGTTCCTGACGCTGGCGCGCTGAAATGGCTCAATGGACGCGCCGGGCGCGATCCTGCTGCCCGGCGCGAACGAAGCCTCATCGCGCCGGCGGCCCGCAAGCGATTCAGATGCGCGTCTGGTTCACACGCTGCGACAGTTGCTCGGCGCTTTCCTTGCGCTCGCTGTAGCGGTCAGTCAGATACACGCCGACGTCGCGCGTCAGCAGCGTGAATTTGACCAGCTCCTCCATGACGTCGACGACCCGGTCGAAATACGCGGACGGTTTCATCCGGTCGTCGTCGCCAAATTCCATGAACGCCTTCGCGACCGACGACTGGTTCGGGATGGTCAGCATGCGCATCCAGCGCCCGAGCACGCGCATCTGGTTGACCGCATTGAACGACTGCGATCCGCCGCTGACCTGCATGACCGCCAGCGTCTTGCCTTGCGTCGGCCGCACCGCGCCGACCGACAACGGAATCCAGTCGATCTGCGCCTTCATCACGCCGGTCATCGCGCCGTGCCGCTCGGGGGAGCACCACACCATGCCCTCCGACCATTGCACGAGCTCGCGCAACTCGGCCACCTTCGGGTGGTCGTCGGGCGCATCGTCAGGCAGCGGCAAGCCGGCCGGATTGAAGATCCTGGCTTCGGCGCCCATCGCCGCCAGCAACCGCGCCGCCTCCTCGACCAGCAACCGGCTGAACGAGCGCGTGCGCAATGACCCGTAGAGCAACACGATTCGAGGCGGATGCGTCGACGGCTGCGCGGGCTGCAACCGGCTCGCGTCCGGCACGCGAAACAGCGTGGCATCGAGTTGCGGCAGATCGTTCAGTCGCTCAGACACGCTTGCCCTCCGCATCGATCACGATTTCGCCGTCTTCCTTCGCAAACGGCCCCTTCTGCGGATCGGGCAGGATGTCGAGCACCTGCTCGGACGGACGGCACAGCCGCGTGCCGAGCGGCGTCACGACGATCGGGCGGTTGATCAGGATCGGGTGAGCGACCATGAAGCCGATCAGGTCGTCGTCGCTCCACTTCGGATTGTCGAGATCGAGCGCTTCATACGGTGTCCCCTTGCGCCGCAGCACGTCGCGCACGGGCACGCCCATCGCCGCGATCAGCGCACGCAGCTCTGCCCGGCTCGGCGGCGCTTCGAGGTAAAGCACGACACGCGGCTCGACGCCGGCGTTGCGAATCATCGCCAGCGTGTTGCGCGACGTGCCGCAATCGGGGTTGTGATAGATCGTGATGTCGGTCATTTCCGGATTCCTGAATGGTTTCACGCGCACTCGTACCAGCGCTTCGAACGGTTGACGACACGCACGACGAGCAGCATCACCGGCACTTCGACGAGCACGCCGACGACGGTCGCGAGCGCGGCGCCCGAGTGGAAGCCGAACAGGCTGATCGCGGCGGCCACGGCCAGCTCGAAGAAATTGGACGCACCGATCAACGCCGACGGACACGCGATGCTGTGTTGCTCGCCGACGAGACGATTGAGCCCATAGGCGAGCGCTGCATTGAAGAACACCTGGATCAGGATCGGCACCGCGAGCAGCGCGATCACCAGCGGCTGCTTCAGGATCGCCTCGCCCTGGAACGCGAACAGCAGCACCAGCGTGGCCAGCAACGCGGCGATGGACCAAGGGCCAATCTTCGCCATCGAGCGGTCGAACGCCGCCGGCCCCTTCGCGAGCAACAGCCTGCGCCACACTTGCGCGAGGATCACCGGGATGACGATGTAGAGCACGACCGACGTGAGCAGCGTCGCCCACGGCACCGTGATCGCGGACATTCCCAGCAACAGGCCGACCAGCGGCGCGAACGCGATCACCATGATGCTGTCGTTCAGCGCGACCTGCGACAGCGTGAACAGCGGATCGCCGCCCGTCAGCCGGCTCCACACGAACACCATCGCCGTGCACGGCGCGGCGGCCAGCAGGATCAGGCCGGCGATATAGCTGTCGATCTGGTCGGCGGGCAGCATCGGCGCGAACAGCTGCCGGATGAACAGCCAGCCGAGCAGCGCCATCGAAAACGGCTTGACGAGCCAGTTCACGACGAGCGTCACGCCGATCCCCCGCACATGCTGCCGAACCTCATGCAACGCGCCGAAATCGACCTTGACCAGCATCGGCACGATCATCACCCAGATCAGCAGCCCGACGGGCAGGTTGACCTGCGCGTATTCCATGCGGCCGATGTGCTGAAAGAGCCCGGGCAGCGCCTGGCCCAGCGCGATGCCGAGCACGATGCACAGCGCCACCCAGACGCTCAGGTAGCGCTCGAAGAAGCCGATGGCGGGCTGCGCCGCCACGGCTTGCGGTTGTGCAACGTCCGAGCCGGTCATGCATCGCCTCCGCAGCAATCGGGCGCCGTCGGCACGCCGCAGGCCGCGCCGGCGCAGCAGTTCTCGGTCAGGAACCCGATGAGCCCGCTCATCGATTCGAAATTCGCCGCGTAATAGATGAACCGGCCGTCCTGGCGCGCGGTGACCAGGTCGGCATGCGACAGATCCTTCAGATGAAACGACAGGCTCGATGGCGACAGCCCGATCTGCTGGGCGATCGCACCAGCCGGCAGCCCTTCGGGCCCGGCCACGACCAGCGCGCGAAAGATGGCCAGGCGCGCTTCATGAGCAAGCGCGCCCAGGGCGCGCACGACGAGATTGGAGTCCATGGCGCGAAGGATAGCGCCATCATTTCAATATTTCAAGCATTGTTGAAATGAAGGTGCGAATCCCGTGCGTGGCCGCTCCCCAGCCCTTCGCGCACCGTCAAACCCGGCCGCACGCGCGGCTTCCGGCCCGACGCGCACGGCACCGGTGCAGCCGCCCGCCTCGCGGACGGGCGACGCACCGGCATGCGCTCAGGTCAGGACGCCTTCACCAGCTTGACGATCGTCAGCGTGCCGTCGACCTTCTCGATCCGCACCTTGACCTTGTCGCCCGCATGGGCGTGCTCGAGCATCGCCGCGTCCTTCGCCTTGAACGCCATCGTCATCGGCGGCATCCCGACGTTCTCGAGCGCGCCGTGCTTCAGCGTGATCTTGCCGGTCGCGGCATCGACCTTCTTCACTTCGGCGTCGGTCAGCGCGGCATTCGATTCGGCCATGCCGCCCGACGACATCTTCATGCCGGACATGTCCATGCCGGCCATGTCGCCGGCTGCAAAGGCGGGGGTGACGAGCGTGCCGGCAGCAAGCACGGCGGCAGCAGCAACGGTGACGGCAATCAACTTCTTCATCGGGATTCTCCGGTTGGGATGGATGGCACGTTCGTGCCGTGAGGAACTGCTTCGGAATGCCACGCATGGCCCGCGCTTCGCGCACGACGGCGCTGCAGCAGGAGCCAGGCGGCGGGAATGACGAACATCGACAGCAGCGGCGCGGTGACCATGCCGCCGACCATCGGCGCGGCGATGCGCTGCATGACTTCGGAACCGGCACCGTGCCCGACCATGATCGGCACGAGGCCGGCGAGCACGACGGCCACCGTCATCGCCTTGGGCCGCACGCGCAGCACCGCGCCTTCGCGGATCGCGTCGAGCAGCAGCGCATCGGTGAGTGGTTCGCCGGCGTCGAGCCGGCGCTGCAGCGCGCCCTTCAGGTACAGCAGCATCACGACGCCGAATTCGGCGGCCACGCCCGCGAGCGCGATGAAGCCCACCGACGTCGCGACCGACACCGCGTGGCCGAGCGCCCACACGAGCCAGAAGCCGCCGACCAGCGCGAACGGCACCGTCGACATCAGCAGCAGCGCATCGGCCGCCGAGCCGAACGTGAGGAACAGCAGCACGAAGATCACCACGAGCGTCACCGGCACGACGGTGCGCAGCTTGGCCGCCGCGCGTTCGAGATACTCGAACTGCCCCGACCACGCGATCGAATAGCCGGGCGGCAACGCGACCTGCCGCGCGACGGCTTGCTGCATCGTGCGCACTGCGGTGCTCAGGTCGACGCCGCGGAGGTCGACGTACACGTAGCCGGACAGTCGCGCGTTCTCGCTGCGGATCATCGGCGGGCCATCGGCGATCGCGATGCGTGCGACGTCGCCCAGGCGGATCTGCGCGCCGCGCGCGGTGACGACCGGAAGCTGCCGCAGGTTCTCGACCGAATCGCGCACCTCGCGCGGGTAGCGGAGGTTGATCGGAAAGCGCTCGCGCCCCGCGATCACTTCGCCGACGTCGTCGCCGCCGACCGCCGTCGACACGACCGACTGGAGGTCGGCCACCGACAGCCCGTAGCGCGCGGCCGCGAGCCGGTCGATGTCGACGTCGATATAGCGGCCGCCGTTCAGCCGTTCCGCGAGCGCGGACGTCACGCCCGGCACGGGCTTCACGGCCGCCTCGACCTGCTTCGCGATCGCGTCGATGCCGGCCAGGTCCGGCCCGGAAATCTTCACGCCGACCGGCGTCTTGATCCCGGTGGACAGCATGTCGAGCCGGTTGCGGATCGGCGGCACCCACACGTTCGACAGCCCCGGCACCTTCACCGTGCGATCGAGTTCGTCGACGAGCTTCTCCGGCGTCATGCCGGGCCGCCAGGCGCTGCGTGGCTTGAAGCGGATCGTCGTCTCGAACATCTCGAGCGGCGCGGGATCGGTCGCGGTATCGGCGCGGCCCGATTTGCCGAACACCGTGTCGACCTCGGGCACGGTCTTGATCAGCCGGTCGGTCTGCTGCAACAGCTCGCTCGCCTTGTCGGCGGAGATGCCGGGCAGCGCGGTCGGCATGTACAGCAGGTCGCCTTCGTCGAGCGGCGGCATGAATTCGCCGCCGAGCCGCGACAGCGGCACGGCCGTCAGCACGAGCGCGACGACCGCGATGCCGATCGCGACCCACGGGCGCCTGAGCGTCGCTTCGAGCAGCGGACGGTACGCGCGAATCAGCACGCGGTTGATGGGGTTCGCGTGCTCGTGCGGAATGCGGCCGCGCACGAGATAGCCCATCAGCACCGGCACCAGCGTCACCGACAGGCCGGCGGCCGCGGCGATCGTGTAGGTCTTCGTGAACGCCAGCGGCGCGAACAGCTTGCCTTCCTGCCCTTCCAGCGAAAACACCGGGATGAACGACAGCGTGATGATCAGCAGCGAGAAGAACAGTGCGGGCCCGACCTCCGCGGCCGACGCCGCGACGAGCTCCCATCGTCTGGCCGGCGTGATCGGCTCGCCGGGATGCGCGTGGTCGTACGCTTCGAGATGCTTGTGCGCGTTCTCGATCATCACGATCGCCGCGTCGATCATCGCGCCGATCGCGATCGCGATCCCGCCGAGCGACATCAGGTTCGCGTTCACGCCCTGGTAGCGCATCACGATGAACGCGGCCAGCACGCCGAGCGGCAGCGACAGGATCGCGACGAACGCGCTGCGCAGGTGGAACAGAAACACCGCGCAGACGATGCCGACGATCACGAACTCCTCGATCAGCTTGTCCTTCAGGTTGCCCACCGCGCGCGCGATCAGCTGCGAGCGATCGTAGGTCGTGACGATCTCGACGCCGGGCGGCAGCGAACGCTTCAGGTCGGCGAGCTTCGCCTTCACCGCATCGATCGTGGTCAGCGCGTTCTTGCCCGAACGCATCACGACGACGCCGCCCGTCACCTCGCCCTGCCCGTTCAGCTCCGCGATCCCGCGCCGCATCGCCGGGCCGACCTGGATGCGTGCGACGTCGCCGAGCAGCACCGGCGTGCCGGCGTCGTTCGTGCGCAGCACCACGTGCCGGAAATCGTCGAGCGTGCGCAGGTAGCCGGTCGAGCGCACCATGTACTCCGACTCGGCCAGCTCGACGACCGAACCGCCGGACGCCTGGTTGGCGCTGCCGAGCGCGCTCGCGACTTCCGCCTGCGTGATGCCGTATGCGCGCAGCTTGTCGGGGTCGAGCACGACCTGGTACTGCTGCACCATGCCGCCGATGCTCGCGACTTCCGACACATCGGGCACCGCCTTCAGCTCGAACTTCAGGAACCAGTCGTTGAGCGCGCGCAGTTGCCCGAGATCGTGACGGCCCGTGCGATCGACGAGCGCGTACTCGTATACCCAGCCGACGCCGGTCGCATCCGGCCCGAGCGACACCGTCGCGCCGGCTGGCAGCCGGCTCTGCACCTGGCTCAGGTATTCGAGCACGCGCGAACGCGCCCAGTACGGATCGGTGCGGTCGTCGAACAGCACGTAGACGAACGCGTCGCCGAACGACGAATACGCGCGGACGGTTTTCGCACCGGGCACGCCGAGCAGCGTGGTCGTCAACGGGTAAGTCGCCTGATCCTCGACGATCTGCGGCGCCTTGCCCGGATACGACGCCTTCACGATCACCTGCGTGTCCGACAGGTCGGGCAATGCATCGAGCGGCGTCTGCCGCAGCGAATGAACACCCCATGCGGCAATCAGCACGGTGGCGAGCAGCACGAGGAAGCGGTTGTGGACGGACCAGCGAATGACGTGCGCGATCATCGTTCGCCTCCCTGCGGTTCGACCTTCGTCAGCCGGTAACCGTCGTCGCCCTGCGTGAACGCGAAGCGCACCGTCTGGCCTGGCTTCACGTCCGGGAACGCGGTGGCCGACGGCTTGCCGAACGCCATCGTCATCGCGCCCCAGCCGAGCGCCGGAACGGGCTGATGCGAGAACGTGATGTCGTCGGCCGTGACCTGTTCGACCTTGCCGGTGGTTTCGTAGACCGGTGTCGCTGCTGTCGGCGTCGACGCGGGCATCGCCGCTGCCCCGCTCGCGCCGGTGCCGCTTTCCAGCCGCGGCAACACGCTTTTCAGGCTCGCCTCGGAATCGATCAGGAACTGCCCCGATGCGACGACCGTGTCGCCTTCGTTCAGCCCGCCGAGCACTTCGGTGTCGCTGCCGACGTCGTTACCCACCGTCACCGTCACGGGCTGGAGCCGGCCGTCGCGATTCTTCACGATGACGATCGAGCGCTTGCCGGTCGCGATCACCGCTTCGGACGGCACGAGCAGGCGCGACACGCTCTGCCGCGCGGCGACCCGCACGCGCATCAGCATGCCGGGCGTGAGCTTCAGCGCCGCGTTGTCGATCTCCACGCGCGCCTGCAGCGTGCGGCTGCTCGCGCTGATGCCGGGCAGCACTTCGCGGATGCGTCCGGTGAAATGCTGTGTTGGGTCGCCCGCGAACGTCGCATCGACCGCCATCCCCGGCTGCACGTTCAGCGCAAGCGCTTCCGGCACCTCGACGATGAGCCACAGCGTCGACAGCCCGGCGATCTTCGCGAGCGTCTGGCCGGGCGCAACCATCGCGCCGTCCCGCACGTTCAACTCGCTGACGACGCCGGTTTCCGGCGCGGTCAGCACGACATGCGTCTGCACGCGGCCGGTGCGATCGAGGCTCGCGATCATGCCGCCGGGAATCGACAGCGCCCGCATCCGTGCACGCGATGCATCGAGCAGGCTGGCGTCCATCCCGCCGCGCTTGAGCGCGAGGTATTCCTCCTGCGGCGCGAGCCAGTCGGGCACGAACAGCGATGCGACCGGCGCGCCCTTCGCGATACGCTGCATCGGTGCGCGCGCATGGAGACGGTCGATGTAGCCGGTCACGCGCGACTGGACGACGTCCGCGCGCGATTCGTCGAACTGCGTGGTGCCCACCGCATCGAATCCGGCCGCCGTCTGTTGCCAGCGCACGGTCGCATAGCGGATGCCGAGGTTCTGCTGCAGGCCCGGATCGATCCGGATGCCGGACGCGCCGCCGCCTTCGTCCGCGTAGACGGGTTGCAGTTGCATGTCCATGAAGGGCGACTTGCCCGGTTTGTCGAAATGCTGGTTCGGCACCATCGGGTCGTGCCAGTAGAGCACCTTTCGGCCGCTCGTCGAACCGGGCTGGCCGGTCGAGGCCGACGCGGCGGCGTCAGTCGCGGCGCTTGCCGCATGGCGTGCGCCCACGAAATAACCCGTGCCGAGCAGCGCGGCACCGGCGAACGCCAGCACGGCCGCGCGGGCCCATGTTTGCTTCGTCATGTCGTTCTCCTTTATTGCGCGGCGGCCAGCGTCGACGGCACGACCTGGTATTCGAGCTGCGCCCAGGTCTGCGACACCTCGCGCCGGAGATCGAGCACCTGCAATTGCGCATCCAGTTGCGCGCGGCGCGCGGCGAACGTATCGGCGAGCGAGCCTGTGCCGGCACGGTAGGCCGCGTTCGCCAGTTGCACGCGCTGGTCGGCGGCGGGCAGCAATGCGTCGCCGAGATGCGCGATGCGCGCACGACCGCTCGCGAGCGTCGCGGACTGCGTGCGGATATCGGCCTGCACCTGGCGCAGCGTGTCCTCGTACATCAGGCGCGCCTTCGTCGCGAGCGCGGCCTTTTCGGCGACGTCGCGGTTCTGGCGGTTCTTGCGATTGAGCGGCAGCGGGATCGTCACGCCGACGGACACCATGTTCGAATACGCGCCGCCACGCTGCTGGTACGCGACTTCCCAGGTCCAGTTCGGGCTGCGTTCGCTGTCCGCGACGGCCGTATCGGCCTCGGCCACCGCGATATCGTCGGCGGCGGTGATCAGCGCCGGCTGCGACAGCCGCAACTCGTCCGGCGGCAACGACGACACGAACGATTCCGGCGCGGGCGGCGCGCCCGCAACGTCGTCGACCGGCACGGCGGTCCAGCGCGACAGCGCGATGAGCGCGGTCTGGTAGACCTGCCGCGCTTTCAGCAATTGATCCTGCGTCTGCGCGAGCATGGCCCGCGCCTGGACGACGTCGGCCGCACTCGCCTTCGCGCCGCGATACGACGCCTTCGTCGCTTCAAGCTCATGGTTCATGTGATCGAGCAGCGCCTGCTGCAGCGCGAGCGCCTGCTTCGCGTAGACGGCGTTCAGCCAGGCCGTCGCGGTTTGCTGGCGCACGCTCGCGAGCTGCGCGAGATAGCCGGCGCGCTCGCGCCCGACCTGCTCGTTGGCGAGTGCCGAGCGCAGGCGCCGCTTGTCGCCGGACACCCACTCCTGCTCGATGCCGATGCGGCGCATCGTCATGAAGTCCTGGCCGACGGTGAAGCGCTGGCCGCCGTTGACCGGCAGGTTGTCGATGCCGGCCTTGAGCATCGGGTCGGGCAGCTGGCCGGCCTTCACGGCCGCCTCCGCGCTCGCGCGCACCGACGCCTGCGCGGCCTGCATCGAAGCGGAATGATCGGTGGCGGACTGCAGCGCGGCGTCAAGCGTGACAGGCGATGGCTGCGCGTGAACGGCGCCCGCCACCAGCAGCGCCGCCCAAAGCATGGGCGCGCGCCGACGTGCACGCCGCGCAAGCGGCATGCCGGGATGGAATGACATGGTTGAACCCCAACGGCGGAACCCCATAGGGATTCCACGTCCTGATACAGGACGAACCTCACCGCGAATGCGGCGAACCTATCGGATCGGGATCAGCTGACGCGTGGAGGGCGCCACAATCCGTTCGGATCGCGGACCGGGAGGATTTGCGCGTAGTGGAACGCGACGGTGCTGGCGAATGCCGCGGGACGACTGACTTCGGCGCGAGCGGCCGGATGATAGAGACTGCCGAACTGGCATTGCGCCGTCAGCTTGCAGGCCGTGCCCTTCGCTTTCGCGTGGGCCTTGCCGGCGGACGACGACTGCATCGAATCGCAGCCCGGCATGTCGGCGGACATGCCGGCGTCCATGTCCATCGACATCGACATGCCCTGCTGCATCATCGGACATTCCCCGGCCAGGCCGCTGGCTGCCAGCCCGCTGATGGGCAGCACCGCGCAGAGCAGCAGCAGGATGAGCGTCCGGAGGAATTTCATGGCGGGGATTATAGCGCGGGGTTTTGCTGTGTGGCGGCGCGTCGACGAAGCGTAACGACGTGCCGACTCCGCGACCGCCGTCGCCTGCTACCGCGCGAGCCCGTCGGCCTCCAGCACCGCCTGCACCGCCGGCCGCGCCCGCACCCGCTCGTACCACGCACGCAGATGCGCATAGCGGGTCAGGTCGATATCCGCGTGGTACACCGACCGCAGCCATTCCGCCTTGCCCCAGCCGGTCAGCGCGAACAGGTATGCATCGGCGAGCGTGAACGAGTCGCCCATCAAGAACGTATTGCCATCGAGCTGGCGATCGATCCAGGCAAAGCGGCTGTCGAGCTTCGTTCTCGCCGGGTCGACGTATTTGCCTGCCTGCACCGCGTACAGCAGCGGAATGAACCCCTTGTGGATTTCCGCCGTGAGAAAGTTCAGCCACTCCATCAGCCGATAGCGCGCGAGCGTGCCGTAGGCGGGCGCGAGCCCCGCATCCGGACGCACGTCCGCGAGATACTGCGCGATCACCGGCCCTTCGCGCAGCCGCGTGCCGTCGTCGAGTTCGAGTAGCGGCACGTAGCCGAGTTCGGTCACATCGTAGTAATTGCGCCCGTCTTCAATGACATGCTTGCGCGCGTCGACCTTGATGACTTCCGCGTCGATGCCGCCTTCGCGCAGCACGATGCAGATCGCCTGGGAACAGCTTCCGGGAGCGTGATAGAGCTTCATGCGTGTCCTTCGTGAGTGGTTCATGTATCGATTCGCCGCGACGCGGGCGCTAATATCTCGCATCGGCGCAAGGCTGAGAAGACGGCAGTCGTTTGTGCCGTAGTCACAAAAAATTTACCGACCAGGATTCGCCACGATGAAAACAAGTGCGACCGGATGTTCCGTTGAAGAAGCGATGCGCCTGCTCGGCGGCCGCTGGCGGCTGCTGCTGGTGTCGTATCTGCTCGACGGGCCGCGACGCTTCAGCGACCTGCGGCGCGACATGCCCGGCATCTCGCAGCGCATGCTGACGCTCGACCTGCGCGCGCTCGAAGACGCCGGGCTCGTGCGGCGCACCGTCTATCCGGAAGTGCCGGTGCGGGTCGAGTACGATCTGACCGCCGACGGCGACCGGCTGCGGCCCGTCGTCGAAGTCATGCGCGAATTCGGCCTGTGGCTGAAAGCGCGCGATGCCGATGCGTCGTGCGATATCGGCGTCGCGCCCGGCGCGGCAGCCGCCATCGAAACAGCACACCATTCCACCCGATAACCCCGACTCCCATACGCAGGAACCCACACTCATGGAACTTCACGCCACCATCGGCGCGGCGACGTCCGATCTCGACGACGACGAAAGCTTCGCCAACATCTACTGCCACGACGCCGAGCAGGATTATTGCTTCGCGCTGTCGCGCTTTCCGGACGACGCGCTGATCGAAGTGATGGTGCGCGACCAGGTCAACGCGCGCGTCAAGGATCTGTCGGTGCGCCTGACGGACGACACGATCGACGTCGAGATCGAACCCGCGCTCGCCGCGCGGCTCGACGGCCAGACGCGCTACGTGATCCATCTCGCGCCCGGCCAATACGATCCGGTCACGCTGCGCGCCGCGCTGAAGGAGATCTTCGTCGGCAAGAACGGCTTTCAGGACGACAGCACGCGCGGCTAGGCCGTCGTCAGCCGGTTCATCCTCGACTTTCGCTATTACGCCTGCTCATGACGCGCTTCCCGCTTCCCAGTCTTGCCGCGACCGCGCTGCTGCTCGCCGCGTGCGTATCGCTTGCGCCTGCCGCGCACGCAGCCAAGCCGCTGCTCACGTTCAAGGTCGACGACACCGTCACGGCTCGCGTCGAACGCGCGGACAGCGCGCACATCACCGTGCGCTTCCTGCCGAGCGGCAAGACGCAAACGCTCGACGTGATCGCTGCCGACGAGGAAGGTCACTATCACCTCTCGTCGGACGACTACAACTTCGACGGCCACCGCGATCTCGCCATGCACGCGACGCTCGGCATGGTCAACGACAGCTACGGCATCTACCTGTACGACCCCGCACGCCAGCAGTTCGAGCCGCTGCGCATGCCGGCGAGCAATATGCGGCATGGCAACTGCGACGACCTGGTCAACGTGGTCGCGAAGCCGAAGGAACGCACGCTGTACAGCTCCTGCCGCGGCGGCCCGATCTGGTACACCGATGCGTACCGCTACGATGCGCGCGGCAAGCTGTATCTGTACCAGTCCAGCGAAGCGATCCCCGACGACCTGCGCGACCTGCTCGACACCGATTCCGGCCCGTCGTCGATGCTGCTGACCTACGACGCGCAAGGCAAGCGCGTATCGCGCCGCCCGGACGCGTACGGCGGCGGCACCGTCACGTTCAAGGTGCGCCCGGCGCGCCTGCCGCTGCACGATACGATGAACGATGCACCCACGCGCCGCTACGTCGTCGCGGGCGACACGGTCGAGCTGATCGACACGAGCGCCGATTTCCAGTGGCTGAAGGTGCGGTATCGCAACCCGCAAGCGGGCGCGGTGCAGGGCTGGGTCAGCGCGAAGGAAGCGATGGCCAACTGATGCACGCGGCGACGTGATCGCCGCTCATTCCCACATATTGAGCGCGTCACGTCCCATTAATAGGGATGCCTGTCCAAATGTTGACGTGCCTCCCGCCACGGCTCTAACGTTCGCCCCAATGCCATTCGATTCGGCCGCCCCGTTCGCGGGCGACGGCCGGGCACCGAACACAGGAGACAACCGTGGCCCATTCCGCGTCGCGTACCCACGCCCACCCGCCGGAACAACCGCCCGCGCGCGCCGGCCTCGCATCCGATCCCGCCGCCCGTTCGGCCGCGGCACCCACCACGCCGCCCAGCCGCAAGCGGCTGCTGATCCTCGCGTTGCTGTTCGTGACCGTCGTGATCAACTATCTCGACCGCAGCAACCTGTCGATCGCCGCGCCCGCGCTGTTCAAGGAGCTGAACATCGATCCGGTGCGCGCGGGCCTCGTGTTCTCCGCGTTCGGCTGGACCTACGCGCTGATGCAGGTCCCGGGCGGCTGGCTCGTCGACAAGGTGTCGCCGCGCGTGCTGTATGCGGGTGCGCTCGCGCTATGGTCGGCCGCGACGCTGCTGCTCGGCTTCGCGGGCTCGTTCGTCGGGCTGATCGTGCTGCGCCTCGCGGTCGGCGCACTCGAAGCGCCCGCCTATCCGATCAACAACCGCGTGGTGACGACCTGGTTCCCGACCCGCGAACGCGCGAGCGCGATCGGCGGCTACACGTCGGGCCAGTTCGTCGGCCTCGCGTTCCTCACGCCGGTGCTCGCGTGGCTGCAGGTGCATCTCGGCTGGCACATGGTG
Source organism: Burkholderia sp. Tr-20390 (assembly GCF_017104595.1). Classification (NCBI taxonomy): domain Bacteria; kingdom Pseudomonadati; phylum Pseudomonadota; class Betaproteobacteria; order Burkholderiales; family Burkholderiaceae; genus Burkholderia; species Burkholderia sp. Tr-20390. Next base: position 89,985 of record NZ_JAAGPC010000004.1, read on the forward strand.
TTCGTCGCAACCGGCCTCGCGGGCATCGTGTGGGCCGCGATCTGGTATGCGGTGTATCGCGAGCCGCGCGCGTTTCGTGGCGTCAACGCGGCCGAGATCGCGCTGATCCGCGACGGCGGCGGGCTCGTCGATCTCGAGGATCGCGTCGCGGCACGCACCGAACGCGCGCCGTCGACGTGGCGTGACCTCGGCGTCGTGCTCGGCCGGCGCAAGCTGTGGGGCATCTATCTCGGCCAGTTCGCGCTGAACTCGACGCTGTGGTTCTTCCTCACGTGGTTCCCGACCTACCTCGTCAAGTATCGCGGGATGGACTTCATAAAGTCCGGCTTCCTCGCGTCGCTGCCGTTCCTCGCCGCGTTCGTCGGCGTGCTGTGCTCGGGCGTGCTGTCGGACTGGCTGATGCGCCGCGGCGCATCGCAGGGCTTCGCGCGCAAGCTGCCGATCATCTCGGGCCTGCTGATCTCGACCTGCATCATCGGCGCGAACTACGTGACGTCGACCGGCTGGGTGATCGCGTTCATGACGATCGCATTCTTCGGCAACGGCTTCGCGTCGATCACGTGGTCGCTCGTGTCGGGGCTCGCGCCCGCGCGGCTGCTCGGCCTCACGGGCGGCGTGTTCAACCTGATCGGCAACCTGTCCGCGATCGCGACACCGATCGTGATCGGGCTGCTGGTGAACGGCGCGGACTTCTCGCGCGCGATCACCTACATCGCCGCGATGGCGCTCGCCGGCAGCCTGTCGTATGGGCTGCTGGTCGGCAAGGTCGAGCGCATCGACGCATAAGCGTCGGCAACGCACGGGCGGCCCGCGCGTGCCGCCCGGCTCTACCGCTACCGCTGACCACGCGTCGTGCGTCGTACGTCACGTCAGAACCGCAGAGCCCCCTCCCGCGCGAGGTCGTGCGGATTGCCCGCCGCGTAGTCGAGCGCGCACGCATCGGTGTCGATGCCGACGGTCAGCAGCGTTTCCCAGCGCTCGGTGTCGGGCATCGACAGGTCCGGATGGAAACACACGACGGCCTGGTCGCCGGCCGCCCCGCACATCGCCGCCGCGCGCTCGCGCACATCGGCGCTCGTCATCCCGTTCACGACGTCATTCAGGTGCGCGAAACGCTCGCGCGTGGTCGAGCTGTCGGGCATGCACTCGCCGCCGCTCAGCGCGTGATCGAGGAAGTGGTTCGTATGCAGCAGCCAGCCGTCCGGACGCGGCACCACCACGCCCACGCCCGACGGGCTCAGCTCGATGCTCGCCGCACGCGGGTTCGCGTCGTGCCGCGTGAACACGGTCAGCACCGTCGACGCGCTCACGCGCGCGGTGCGCGCGATGTCGATCGCCTCCTGCACCGTCGTCGCGTCTTCGAGCAGCCGCCGCGCGATCGCATGCACGGGCACGCCGGCGCTGTCGTTGTCGCTTGCGTGATGCAGGATGTTGAAGTGCAGCCCGAGCCCCGCGCTGTTCACTCCGAGCTTCGCCAGCATCCCGAATTCGGAGAACAGCTTGACGGTACGGCCGTGCGGCGTCGCGATCTGCATCAGCAGCCCCTGCGGTGCGAGGCTGTCGTGCCAGTCCCACGTCTGCAGCGTGCGCGGCGCGTGCGGGCCGGCCGGCGCATGGACGGTCGTCGAGCACTCGCCTTCGGCCGATGCGGGTGCGGTGGCGAGAATCTCGGTGCGCGCGTTCAGGCACGCGAGCTGCCAGCGCGGCAGGTCGACGCCGTCGGCGATCGCCTCGACTTCGGCGGCGAGGCGCGAGCACCACGCGCCGAGCGTGGCGAGACTCGCTTCGCCGATCTCCCGTGCGCGCTGCGGCGCGATGCCGAGCTTCGGGAAGAACGCGAGATACAGCGCGACCGTCTCGCGGATCGCCGGCGCGAAGCGCTCGCCGAGCAGGCGGCCGCGCTCGCGCGGATCGGTGATGTCGGTCACGAAGGTGTGCAGCTTCAAGATCAAATCTCCTCGGTTGAATGCGTTCCGGGCCTGTACGGCCCGGAGCGTGATACATCGTGCAGCGGGTCAGAACGAGTAAATGAACTGCATACCGGCCAGGTCGTTGCTGCGCGCATACGTGCCGTTGCTCTTCAGGAACACCGGATGGTTCGCCGCGTCGTGGCGGTATTCGAGCTTCACGGTGATCTGCTGTGTCGGATAGAACAACAGGTCGGCCGTGATCGCATAACGCTGCGCGCCCTTGCACTCGGTGCCGTTCGTCGACGAACCCTGGAAGCACGCCGGATCGATGCCGAAGCCGCTCGACCCGTTCACCGACGGATTGCCGCCCGCGAGCCCGTACTGGATGTTGGTGCCGCCGCCACCGTTCGACGTGTTGTTCAGGTAGTCGAAGCGCAGCGTCGCGCCCATGCGGCCGACCCACGACGTCGTCCACTTCGTGTGGCCGAGCAGCGACATCCCGTACCAGCGCGCGGTGCCGCCGTTCCATGCGCCCTTCTGCAGCTCGCCGTAGTCCACCTGCGCGTTGACCTGCGTCTTGTCGTGCGTATAGGTCACGTCGGTTTCCACGTACTTGTAGAGGCCGGTCGGCGACGCGCCGTTGCACTGGTAGCCGTAGCCGCCCGGCTGCGCGCACGGCGAGAACAGCGACTGCCGGCCGAGCATCCCGGAGAGGCCGAAGTCGAAGGCCGTCGACGTCGCGTTGTCGAAGCGCGCTGTGATCGTCGGCGTCCAGTTGGTTTTCGTCGTGTTGTTCGCCGCGTTCGCGATCGCGCCGGCGGTGCGCAGCACCTCGTTGCCGATCACGACCTGCCAGAAGCGCGTCATCGCCGCGTTGGAGCCCTTCAGCCCGACGCCGATCAGGTTGCCCGGCTCGCTGAAGTCGTACAGCAGCCCGTGCGTGAGCGTCAGCATCTGCGTCGACGGCTGCACCTCGTAGCCGGCGAGGCTCGGCATCATCCCGATCTCGAAGGTGCGGGTCGTGCTGAGCGGCACGGTGACCACCGCCTGCGTGACGATGTTGTTGCCGATGCCGCCGTGCGCGTTGCTGAACACGTTGCCGAAGCCGCGGTTCGGCTGGATCACGACCTCCGCCGCCGGCGCCATCGGGCCGACGCCGAAGGTCTTCTTGATGTCGAGGTAGACGTCGCCGATCGTGCTGTTGAAGTAGTCGTACGCGCCCGGGTCATGGTTCAGGAACTGGAAGCCGGACGTGCGCTGCGCGCGGTTGAACAGGTACACGGGATCGACGTAGCCGGTGATGCTCAGGCCCGCGAGCGGGCCGGTGGTCGCCGCTTCCTGCAGCGAGTCGACCTTCAGCGACGCGTTCGCGATCTGCTCGCGCATCTGCTGCAGGTCGTCGTTCGTGAACGCCGGCGCCGCATCCGCGGCCGGTGCGGCGGCGGCGGCCGTGTTGATCGAGCCGATCTTCGCGCCGCCCGAGGCGGCGGTGGCGGTCGTTGCCGCGCCGGCCGGCTTCGCCGCCAGCATGCTCGCGCGCAGCTCGTTCACCTGCTGCTGCAGCGCGGTGACCTGCGCCTGCAACGCCTTCATCCTGCTCGCGTCGGTCGCCTGCGGCGTGTGCGCGAATGCCGCGGCGGCGTCGAACGCCAGCAGGCACAGCGCCGTCATGTGTGTGATTTTCATGGTGTGGGTGGTCGTCGGGACGCGCGCGCCCCCGCCCGCCGCGATGAGCGGCGGGGCGCGCGAAAGGTAGTCGGGAGTGGGGAGAAGCGGCGGCCGGCTTACTCGGTCTTCAGCTTCGTCCAGAGACGGTTCTGCAGGCGCATCAGCTCCGGCGGAACCGGCTTGCTGAGACTCAGCTTGCGGATCACGTCGGCGGGCGGAAACACGGCCGGATCGCTCGTCACGTCGGCGCGCACCATATGCTTCGACGACGGCACGGCCGACGGATACGACGTGTCGTTGGTCAGGTTCGCGCTCTCCTTCTCCGACAGCACGAAGTTGACGAACTTCAGCGCCGCGTCCGGATGCGGCGCATCCTTCGGCACCGCCATCATGTCGAACCACATCGCGCTGCCCTCGGTCGGGATCACGTACTTGATGTGATACGGCTTCTTCGCGGACGCGGCCGCGATCCGCGCGGAGTTCACGTCACCCGACCAGCCGAGCGCGAGGCAGATGTCGCCGCCCGCGAGGTCGTTGATGTAGCTGCTCGAATTGAACTGCGTGATGTACGGCCGCACCGTCTTCAGCAGCTCGTACGCGGCCTGGTAGTCGGCCGGGTTCGTCGTGTTCGGATCCTTCTTCAGGTAGACGAACGCCATCCCGAACGCATCGACCGGCGAATCGAGCACCGAAATGCCGCAGTGCTTCAGCTTCTGCGCGTACTTCGGGTCGAACAGCAGCGCCCAGCTGTCGAGCGGCGCGTCGTTGCCGAGCGCGGCCTTCACCTTCTCGACGTTCATCCCGAGCCCGTCGGTGCCCCACGTCCACGGAATGCCGAACTGGTTGCCCGGATCGTCCTTCGCGAGCACCTTCATGATGTCCGGATCGAGCAGCCCGTAGTTCGGCACCTGGCTCTTGTCGATCTTGCGGTAGAGGCCGGCCTGCAGCTGCCGCGCCCAGAAGATGTCGGACGGCACGACGACGTCATACCCCGACGTGCCCGACAGCAGCTTCGCCTGCAGCGTCTCGTTCGAATCGAACTCCTGGTAGACGACCTTGATGCCGGTCGCCTTCTCGAAGTTCGCGATCGTCGCCTTGCCGATCGAGTTGCCCCAGTTGTACACGTTGACGACGTCCGCCGCGTGCGCCGCCGGCACGCCGGCCCACAGCGCGCCGCCCAGCGCGAGCGCCGCGCATGCCGTTTTCAGATGCTTGCTCCAATCCCCTGCCATGGTTTCCTCCGTCGATGTCATGATCCGCTCGCGATGAACGGTGTGTGCTTCGGTCCGGAAAAATGTAGCCAGAGGAAATTGGCCGGTCTGCCCTGCCGTTAGGGGGACACGCCGCACAATCGGGGCACCCGGTTCCGGGCGGATGCCCCGATCGACCCGACCAGGAAGCGAATTGAAAGCTTCCTTCGCCGCGTCGTCACGCCAATCAAAAACCGAAAACCGCTCAGGATGCCTGCACGCCCGTGCGCACGCCGAAGTCCTCGCCTACGTGCGTGACGCGGCCGTCCATCATCGTCAGCGCGACGTCGATGCGGCCGATGTCGTACTGGCCGACCTCGAACAGGTCGTTCTCCAGCACGACGAGATCCGCGCGCTTGCCGGGCGTGAGCGAGCCGACCTCATGCTCCATCCCGAGCTGGTACGCGCCGTGGATCGTGTACGCGGCGATCAGTTGCGGAATGCTCAGGCGCTCGGCGATGTCCGGGAACACCGGCGCATCGGGCTCGCCCGCGAGCTGACGCGTATGGCCCGACTCGATCTGCTCGAGCGGCTTGTGCTGGCAGCGGCACTGGCACGCGAGGCCGTCCATGCCGATCGACACCGTCACGCCCTCGTCGAGGAACGTGCGGAACTTGTACATGTTGCTCCAGCGTTCGTGGCCGTAGTGGTCACGCAGTTGCTCGGTGTACGCGTCGACCACGCCCCACTGCAGCTGCGTGTTCGCCATCACGCCCGCGCGGCGGAAGCGCGGAATGTCGTCCGGATGCGTGAGGAACGCATGCGTGATCACATGGCGGCGGTCGCGCGGCGGGTTCGTGCGGTTGACCGCGTCGAAGCCGTCGAGCGCCATCCGCACCGCCGCGTCACCGACGCAATGGACCATCACGTTCGCGTTCACGCGATCGGCTTCGACCAGGTAGTGGTTGAACGTGTCGGCCGGCATCGTCGGCGCGCCGCAGGTGTCGGGGCGGTCCGCGTACGGTTCGAGCAGGTACGCGGTGTGGTTCGCCTCCGTGCCGTCGAGGAACAGCTTCAGCGCGCGCGCCTTCACGAGCGGCGAATCGTACTGCTCGCGGTATTTGACGAGCGTGCCGACCGGATCGTCGATCTCGCCGATCACCGCGACGCTGCCCACCACGCGCAGCTTCAGGTCGCCCGCGCGCTCCATCGTCTGCAGCGTCTTGTACAGCAGCGACTGGTCGCCGCTCGGGTCGAAGAAGCCCGCGTCGAACACGGTCGTCACGCCGGCCGCGCACAGCTTCTTCTGCCACGGCGGGATCGACTTCAGGTACAGGTCGATGCCGGTCGGCAGCAGGCCGGCCGCGCTGATCCGCTGCATCAGCAACGAATACGCGGCGCCGTCGACGATCAGGCCGGTCGGCTCGCCCGTCACCGCGTCCTTCTCGAACCAGCTCGCGCCTTCCTGCACGGGCGGCGTCGACGCGTCGATGCCGGCGATCTCCAGCGCCTTCGAGTTCACCCACATCGAATGGAAATCGGTCGACAGCAGGCACACGGGGCGATCCGCGCAGATCGCGTCGAGCGTCTCCTTGCGCAGCAGCGCCGGCGGAATCGTCGCCTGCACCCAGCCCATCCCGGTGATCGCCGGCTCGTCCGGATGCGACTCGACATACTCACGCAGCACGGCGAGCACCTTCTGCGGATCCTCGTAGTTCACGAACGCCTGGAACGCGAACGCGGTCGTCTCGAAGTGCCAGTGCGATTCGACGAAGCCCGGCAACACGAGCCGGCCGGCCGCGTCGACGACCTTCGTATCCGGGCCGACGTACGCCTGCACGGCCGCCGTGTCGCCGACGTGGACGATCCGGCCGTCGCGCACGGCGACCGCCTGTGCCCACGGCTTGTGCGGATCGACGGTATAGACATTCGCATTGGTCAGTACGAAATCCGCCGGCGTTGAATCGTTGACGGCGGCGCGCGTCGGTTGCATCTGCATGGCCTGTCCTTTCTGTTGATCAGGTTTTCGAAGTGCTTTCACTATAGGCAGACGATTCACGGCGGTATGCCCCCCCGCTGCCGGGGCTTGGACGAATTCCGGCCGCCGCGGGCACGGTCTTGTCATCGTTTTGGGGACAACGCACGAAATTGGTGGGGTTGATTCGGTGAATTCCCGGCTGACGCGCGTATATCGTTCGCGTAACGTCGCACTGTCCCCTGACCGCCCACGCCCGACCATGCGACTTCTCCAGCCCGACCCGGCCGCCCGCGGCCACTACCTGATAGGTGTGCGCCCCGACACGCTCGGCGCGACGTTGCGCGCGGTCGGCACGCCGGATTTCGTCGGCGCGGTCACGGAGTTCGTCAACGACAGCATCGACGCCGACGCCGTCCACCTCGAACGCTGGCGCGCGGATACGGGCAGCGCGTCGGGCTTCGTCGTCGAATGGATCGGCAGCGGCAGCCTGCGCTTCGCGGCCGATACGCTGCGCGTGATGGATGTCTATTACCAGGACTACTGCCAGGTCGATCCGCTGGTCGCACCGCTGCGCGGCAAGGCCGGCACGCTGCTGGTGCAGCGCCACGTGGAAGGGATCGCGCACGGCGAATTCCGCCGCCGGATCTTCGATGAGCCCGGCATCGAGCAGGAATGCATGCTCGTGCACGGCAACGCGCACCTGCAATACGCACTCGGGCTGGCGCGCACCGTCGGCCGGCCCGCGTTCACGATGGACGAGCTGTTCCACTTCCGGCAGATGGTCGACCTGCTGTTCCCGATGTTCGAGCTGCATGCGCGCACCTGCGCGGCGCGGCGCGTGGCGTCGGGGACGGTGAACACCGCGTCGCAGGCGAGCTTCGACGCGCGCCTGGAACGGCAGGACGTGCAGCTGTCGCGCCGCGAGCACGAGATCTGCCGGCTGATGCTGTGCGGGCGCTCGGTGCCCGAGGCCGCGCAGCAGCTCGACGTGAAGCTGTCGACGGCGGAGTCGTACGTAAAGCGCGCGTTCGCGAAGCTCGGCGTGCGCACGCGCCGCGAGCTGTTCGACTGGGTGCTGGTCGACTGCTGAACGCGCGCCGCCCGATTAGGCGGCCAGCGCGGCCGCCTTGATGTTGAACGCGCGCAGCAGGTCCTCGCAGAACGCGTCGACGATCGGCTTGTCGCTCGCGCTGCGCTTCATCGCGAGATGCAGCGGCACGTCGAAGCTGAACGTCGTGCGGCCCACCGCCTTCACGAGCCCGCGCTGCTCGAACGGCTCCGCATAATGCGCGGGCAGGTAGCCGAGATGGCCACCCGACAGGATCAGGATCGTCGCGGCCTCGATGCTGTCCGCGCTCGCGGTCACGCGCCGCTCGGGCAGCGGGTACTGTTCCTCCGGCACCGGATAGGTGCGCCATACCCAGTCGTGAAGCTGCAGGTCGTCGGCGGTCACGGGCCGCGATGCATGGAACAGCGGATGCCCGCGCCCGCAGTAGATCACCTGCTGCTCGGTGAACAGCGGCGTGTAGAGCAGCCCCGGCACGCGATGCCAGAAATAGCCGATCGCGAGATCGAGCTGGTTGTTGACGAGGCTCTCCTCGAGCTCCTGCGGCGACGCGACCTTCATCGCGAACGTGACCGCCTGGTCGCGCTTGCGGAACGCGCCGATCGCATCGGCCACGCGGGCGTTCTCGACGAGCGGCGCCTGGCCGATCAGGCCGATCGACAGCGTGCCGACCAGCTTGCGATCGATGTCGCGCACCCGTGCGACGAATTCGGAGGTGGCCGCGACGAGCGTGCGCGCGGTGGCCGCGAAGCGCTCGCCCTTCGACGTCAGGCGAAAGCCGCCGCGCCCGCGATCGCACAGCTTGAAGCCGACGCGCGCTTCGAGCGCCGACAGCTGCGTGCTGATGGTCGACTGCCGCACGCCGAGCGACGCCTCGGCGGCCGTGATGCCGCGTGCGTCGACGACGGCCAGAAAGACCCGGATGAGCCGGAGATCGAGATCGGAAGTATTCGAGAACATGCTTCAAGCCGCTGCGCGTGTGCGCGTTACCCGGCCGGCTGGCACGACGCGCCTCGCACGTCACGCTCGCCGCCTGCGCCGATGAACCGAACCGGACGCGCGCCGCCATCGGCAGCGGTGCGCGTCGCCACCGTCATTCAGATGCCACCGCGAGCGCGCGTTCCATCCCGAACACGGCCGGCCGCAGCCGCCGGTAGCAGAGGAACGCCACCGCGCACAGCACGATCGCCGCGATCAGCGCCGACTGCGTGCCCGCGCGCTCGATCAGCGAGCCGCCCGCGACCGAGCCGACGCCATAGCCGAGCGCGACGCAACCCGGCGACAACGCGGCCGACTTGCCGACCAGGTCGTACTGCGGAATCGTCGCGTAGATCAGCAATGCGCCACCGGTCCAGCAGCCGATGAAGACGATCGCGCCGAGCGTGAACGTCGCGGCCGAGGCCGGCAGCGCGAGCAGCACGGCCGCGACCGCGCAGCCGCCGAGGTTCACGAGTGCCCAGCGGCGCAGGCCCGCGCCCGCGCCGAGCTTCGGCATCGCCGCGCAGATCACGAGGCTCGCGATGTTCGCGGCACCGAGCACCAGCGACACCGACTGGCCGCTCAGGCCCGCCGCGGTGCCGATCTTCTCGAGGAAGGTCCACACGACGCCGACGCCGCCGTACAGCGCGAGTTGCGCGCACAGCACGAGCATCGCGCCCTTGCGGTCGATGCGGCCGGCGACGCCGTCCGGTGCCGGTGCGGCCAGCGTCTCGCCGCGGCGAAACAGCGGCGTCGCGAGCACGAACACGCCGAGCACGCACGCGACGAACCCGAACACGCCGTGCGCGCCCCAGGTGTCGCTCAGCATCGGGAAGATAAAGGCGAGCAGCACCATGCTCCACGTCACCTGCCCCATCAGCATGATCCCGAGATTGCGTTCCGGCGCGCGCGAATACGACAGGTAGCGCAGCGCGATGCCGTTCAGCCCGCCCGAGCCGACGCCCGCGATGAACTGCAACGCCGAATACGCCACCAGCCCGTGCGTCGCGAGCGTGCCGAGGTTCGCGCCGGCCGCGAGCGTCACCGCGCCCGCGAGCACCCATCGCACCGGCTGGCGGCCGAGCACGAACGCGACGAGCAGCGTGCCCGTCGATTCGCCGAGCACCTCGATGAAGCTCGACAGCCCGAGCGCCGCTTCGCCGAAGCCCCAATGACGCTCGACCTGCCCGACGATCGCGGGCAGGCCGAGGAAGACCGTCGGCCCGAGCATGCCGAGCAGCAGCATCACGACGACGAACAGCGCGCTTTCCTGCCGCGCTTCATCCTGCAGGTTGACTACATTCATCTGGTGTCTCTCTCCGTGTCCGCGGCGCGGACCGTGTCCTCTGGGGATCGTCTTTTTTGTGTCGCGACGGCGGCGGCCCGGCATGGTGCCGCGCCACCGCGTCATCGCTTACATCGGGAAGCCCATCGCCTTGATGCCGCTGATCCATGCGCGCTTCCAGCCGCCCTCCGCATCCGCGCCGTCGAACGCATGGAACGTGATCTTCGCGGCGACCCAGCGCATCGGCTCGGGCGGGATATAGCTCGGGCTCTGGTTCGCGATGTCGAGCTTGCGCTCGGGGCTGTCGCGGTCGAACAGGATGTTCAGCCCCATGAACGCGCCGAACCGGCTCGCCGCGACGCCGAAGCCCGTATAGCCGGCGACGAACACGGCCTTGTCGCCGAGGTAGCGCTTCGCGAATACCGAGCCGCGCGAGCAGTAGTCGATCGGGCCGCCCCACGCGTGCGAGAAGCGCACGTCGCACAGCTGCGGGAACGTGCGGTAGAACGCTTCCGCGAGCCGGTAGTAGGTTTCGCGCTGGCCGTCCTGGTGCGGTTCCGGGTCGCCGTCGAAGTGATAGCTCACCAGCCCGCCGAAGATGATGTTGTTGTGCTTCGTCAGCCGGAAATAGTTGAGCTGCGTGCGCGTGTCGTACACGCCCTGGCGATTCTTCCAGCCGATGCGCGCGAGCTGCTCGTCGGTGAGCGGCTCGGTCGCGAGCACGTGGTCGCGCACCTGCATCACGCGGCGGTTGATGTCGGGAATCCCGACCTTCGCGGTGCCGCTGCCGAACACCACGCGCGGTGCGCGCACGCTGCCCTTCGGCGTCGTCACGAACACCGTGCTGCCTTCGTCGGTCACGGTCACGAGCGGCGTGTGCTCGTAGAGCTTCACGCCGAGCGTCAGCGCCGCGCGCTTCAGCCCCCACGCGAGCTTCGCCGGGTGCACGATGCCGCTGCGGTTGCGCGACCACAATGCGCCCGCGAACAGCGGCGAATTCAGTTGTTCGAGCGTTTCCTCGCGGTTCAGCAGCACGACGTTGTGGCCGTATTCGCGATGCAGGTCGTAGTCGCCCTTCAGGTGCGCGATGTGCTCGGGATCGACCGCCACCGTCATCTCGCCGTTCCACTCGATATCGGCGTCGATGTCGTAGCGCTTCAGCGTGTCCTCGAAACCGTCGAGGTTGTGATGGCCGAATGCCTCGAGCTGCGCGATGTCGTTCGGGAACACGCGCACCGCGTTCGGCAGCCCGTGCATCACCGACGTCGAGATGATCCCGCCCGCTCGGCCCGACGCGCCGTGCGCCACCTTGCCGGCCTCGATCAGCACCACGTTCAGGTGCGGCATCTGCTCCTTCGCCTGCACGGCCGCCCACAGCCCCGTGAAGCCGCCGCCGACGATCAGCAGGTCGGCCGTCGCGTCGCCGACGAGTTCCGGCTCGGTGGCCGGCGCGGCCGGGTTGTCGAGCCAGTACGGGAACAGCTTCGTATTCGCGAGCGCCGCCTCGACGCCCAGTGCGACCGGTGCGCCACGCATCGCGTGCGCCTGCTCCGGTGCAGTCTCTCTTGTCTTGACTTCCATTTCCATGATCCCAGCCATCACACGCGAACAGCGAAACCGCCGCCGGGCGCGCGTCACACGGACGACGACACCTCGGCGGCGGCTTCGGACATCACGACTTCTCGAGCAGCACGTAGAACTTCTTCGCGTCCTCGATCGTCTCCCAGCGGCCCGCGAAGCCGGCCGGCAGCAGGTAGCCCTGGCCCGGCGCGAATTCCTTGCGGTTGCCTTCGACGTCGGTCAGCGCGATCCGGCCCTCGACGAGCCACACAGCTTCGTCGGCCGCGGTTTCCGGAAACTCCACCGAGCCGACCTTGCCTTCCCACCAGCCGATGATGTAGTTGCCGCTCTTGCCTTCCGCCGCGCGCCAGTCGCTTTCGTCCATGCCGAAGTCGAGCTTCGTGAATTCGCCGATGCCTGCGCCGAGCGGCAGGATGTCCTTGATCAGTTTGGTCATGTGAATCTTTCGTCTCTTGATTGAAAAAAGCAGGGACAAAGTTACTCATTTACACTGCCCCGGTATGCCCCCCTCCGGGGGGGACAAGCGGTGTTTTCCGGGGCAAACGGGTCGGCAGGACAACCGACGGTGTTTCCCCTTAATGACGTTTTCGGTTGCGAACGCTACAATCCGCCGGCTTCTGACCCGGGGAACCGCATGCTGCTCAACGTGAACCCCTTCCACCGCGACAACGACCGTTTCAACGTGTCGTTCAAGGCGCTGGGCGAGCTGATCGAGACGGTCGGCACGCCGCACTTCGTGCCGCGCCTTACGCAACTGCTCAATGAAGTCGTGCCGCTCGACGTCGCGCACGTCGAGCGCTCGCGCGTCGACGGCTCGATGCCCACCGGCTATCGATGCGAATGGATCGGCAGCAGCGGCATCGATACCGAATCCACCGAAATCTCCGACGTGATGACGCTCTACTACGAGCGCTTTCTCGACAGCGACCCGCTGTTCGCGGGGCTGCGCGGCAAGACGGGCACGATGCTGGTGGTGCGCGACATCGCGGCGATCCCGCCCGGTGAATTCCGCCAGCGGCTGTTCGACGACGTGCGTATCGGGCACGAATGCGTGCTCGCGCGCGGCACGCGCTATTCGCAGCATTCGATCGCGCTGGAGCGCGGCCGCGACCGGCCGCCGTTCACGCTCGCCGAGATGAACCGCTTTCGCAGCATCAGCGACATGCTGTTCCCGCTGCTCGAACTGCATGCGTCGACCACGGCCGTGCGGCGCGTCGCGCACCCGACACCCGACGTCCACCCGCTCGCGCAATTCGATGCGCGGATCGCGGCCGACGGCGTGAAGCTGTCGAAGCGCGAATACGAAACCTGCAAGCACCTGCTCTCAGGCAAGACCGTGCCGGAGACGGCCGAGATCCTCGGCGTGCGGGTCGCGTCGGCCGAGTCGTACGTGAAGCGCGCATTCGTGAAGCTCGGCGTGCGCACCAAACGCGAGCTTGCCGCGTGGGGTTCAGCCTCCACCGCGTTCCCGTCTACCGGATCGCACGACGGCGCCGCGCCGACCGCCATTTCGCGCTGACACACCCGGCCGCACTGGCGGCCGCGTTCGGTTGCGCCGCGTCGATGCGGTGGCGCCACTTGCATCGAAGCCCGTCGATGTAAACGTTGCGACTTCAAAATCTTCGCGCGCGTGTTCTCCTCTACCATCGGCCGATCGCTTGACCTCACAAAAAAGGAGACGGCCCATGCCCCGCGAACTGAATCAACCGATGGGCGGCAACGAGATGCCGCGCTTTGGCGGCATCGCCACGATGATGCGGCTGCCGCAAGCCGCGACGACCGACGGCCTCGACGTGTGCTTTGTCGGTGTGCCGCTCGACCTCGGCACGTCGAACCGCTCGGGCTCGCGCTTCGGCCCGCGCCAGATCCGCACCGAATCCGTGCTGCTGCGCCCGTACAACATGGCCACGCGCGCGGCGCCGTTCGATTCGCTGCAGGTGGCCGACATCGGCGACGTCGCGACCAACCCGTACGACCTGAAGGACTCGGTGCGCCGCATCGAGGAGGCGTACGACGAGATCGTCGCGAACGGCTGCCGGCCGATCACGCTCGGCGGCGACCACACGATCGCGTGGCCGATCCTGCGCGCGCTGCATAAAAAGTACGGCAAGGTCGCCGTCGTGCACGTCGACGCGCACGCGGACGTGAACGACACGATGTTCGGCGAGAAGATCGCGCACGGCACGCCGTTCCGCCGCGCGGTGGAAGACGGGCTGCTGCAATGCGACAAGGTCACGCAGATCGGCCTGCGCGGCACCGGCTACCACGCGGACGATTTCGACTGGTGCCGCCAGCAGGGCTTCACCGTCGTGCAGGCCGAGGAATGCTGGAACCAGTCGCTCGCGCCGCTGATGGCGCAGGTGCGCGAACGCGTCGGCGACACGCCGGTCTACCTGAGCTTCGACATCGACGGCCTCGATCCGTCGTTCGCGCCCGGCACCGGCACGCCGGAAATCGGCGGCCTCACCGTGCAGCAGGGCCTCGAAATCGTGCGCGGGATGAAGGGCCTGAACATCGTCGGCGCGGACCTCGTCGAAGTCGCGCCGCCGTACGATCCGACCGGCACCACCGCGCTCACCGGCGCGAACCTCGCGTTCGAGATGCTCTGCGTGATGCCGGGCGTCGCCTACCGCTAACCCGACCGACAGGATGACCTTCATGTCCACCGCCGAGCTTTCCCGTTCCACCGCCACGTTCGTGCTGCCCGCCGCGCACATCGCCGGCCAGCCCGTGCGCACGCCTGCCGACGCGCCCGGCGCGCCGATCTTCGACGCATCGACGGGTGCCGCGATCGGCTGGCAGGAGTTCGCGACGACTGCGCACGTCGATGCCGCGGTGCGCGCCGCGCGCGACGCGTTCGCCGGCTGGCGCGATACGCCGCCGGCGGAACGCGGCCGGATTCTCGCGACGATCGCCGAGCGCGTCGAGGCGTCGCGCGATCGTCTTGCCGCGCTGCAGATGCAGGTGAGCGGCAAGCCGCCGTTCGAGGCCGACGCCGATGTCGGCGACGTCGCCGCGACGTTCGCGTACTACGCGAAGCTGTGCGAAGACCCGGCGCTGTTCACGGCCGAACCGGTCGCACTGCCGAGCGACGCCGTCACCGCCGAGCGCTTCCACGATTCTGTCGGCGTCGCGGCGCTCGTCATGCCGTGGAACTTCCCGATGGTCACGACCGCGTGGAAGCTCGCGCCCGCGCTCGCCGCCGGTTGCGCGGTCGTGCTGAAGCCGTCCGAACTCACGTCGCCCACCGAGCACGCGCTGCTCGACATCGTCGCCGAAGCCGGCGTGCCGGCCGGCGTCGTCAACGTCGTGAACGGCGGCGCCGACGTCGGCGCGGCGCTGACCGCGCATCCGCTGATCGACAAGATCTCGTTTACCGGCAGCACGGCGGCCGGCCGCAAGGTCATGCAGGCCGCCGCCGTCGACATGAAGCGCGTGACGCTCGAACTCGGCGGCAAGTCGTCGCTGATCGTGCGCGACGACGCCGACCTCGACGTCGCCGTGTCGCTCGCGGTCGCGGGCGCCTTCACGAACGCGGGCCAGATGTGCTCGGCCACCGCGCGCATCCTCGTGCACGACAGCGTGTACCGAAGCTTCATGGCCGCGTTCGAGACGGCCGTGCGCGCGCTCGTCGTCGCGCCGCCGGCCGCGGAACACGTCGCGATGGGGCCGCTGATCTCGGCCGCGCAGCGTACGCGCGTCGAAGCGATGCTCCAGCACGGCATCGAGGCGGGCGCACGCGTCGCCTTCAGCGGCCGCGTGGCGGATGCCGGCGGCGACGGCTTCTTCATGGCGCCCGTCGTGATCGCCGAGCCGGCCGCCGACAACCCGCTGTGGACCGACGAAGTGTTCGGCCCCGTCGCGTGCGTGAAATCGTTCCGCACCGACGACGAAGCGATCGCGCTCGCGAACGACACGCGCTACGGGCTCGTCGCGACCGTCGTGACGCGCGATGCGGCTATCGCGAAGCAATTCCAGCAGCGCGTGCGCGCGGGGCTCGTGTGGATCAACGCGCCGCAGCTCATCTACCCGCACGTGTGCTGGGGCGGCTTCGGGCTCAGCGGAATCGGGCGCGAACTCGGCGTGGCGGGGCTGCGCAGCTATCAGGAACTGCGCCACGCGATGCGCGCGATCGACTGATCAGTGGGGCCTTCGAGGCCGTTGGCGGCACCGTGTCTCGCGGCACGGTGCCGTCTTTTTTACCGATTTATGGAACGAGGCCCGGGCAGCCCGGCAACCGGCGTTCGACGGCCCTGCGGCTGCACGGTGCATGAGCAACGATCAATGCGAAAGCACCGCAGCATGATCGTGTTCGCGCAACTGGCCTGGAATCGCACACGCCGCGAGCCCGCCCTCCTCGATCCACGCGCGGGTGCGTGCCGCGGCCTTGTCGATCAGTTGCGCACACTGCGAGTAGTCATAGGACGACACCTCGAGCGGACAGAGCGGCGGCACGACATGAATGTGCGCGCGCGCGCCGTATAGCTCCAGATCGCGCACCAGTTGCCGCGCGATCACGAGCGTCAGCGCGTGCGTCGCATGCGCGATCGGGCTGCGTGGCGGGACGCGCAACGCGCAGGCGAACCCGGCCGGCAGCACGACGATCCGCTTGGCGCCGAGCGCGATCGCGACCGAGATCGGCGTATTGTTCGCGACGCCGCCGTCGACGAGTTCCATGCCGTCGATGCTGACCGACGGAAACACGCCGGGAATCGCCGCGCTGGCCAGCACCGCATCCACGACCGGGCCGGCCGACAGCACGACTTCGCGGCCGCTCAGCACGTCGGTCGCGACGATGTGGAGCGGCAATGCGGCCTGCTCGATCCGGCGATACGGCAGGTTGTTTTCCAGCAACAGGCGCAGCGCGTCGGCCTCGACCAGATGCGGCCGGTTGCGCAGCAGCATCGCGATGAGGCTGCGCATCGAGAACGGCATCACGTCCTGGCGGCGGATCCTGCACCACAGCGCTTCAAGCATCGCGACGCCGTCCGCGTCCGGCCGGCCGGCGAAATAGGCGGCATTGATCGCGCCCGCCGACGCGCCGATCACGCAATCGGGCCGTTCGCCGCTCGCGACCAGTTCGCGAAGCATGCCGACCTCGATCGCACCCAGGCTGCCGCCGCCGGCGAACACGAAGGCGGTCGAGGGAATGGAAGCGGACGTCACGGTGCGCCCTCCTGCGGTTGGCTGCGATAGCGCTTTCGCCATGATGGATCGTGCGGCGCCTCGGTTGTCCTGATGAAAACCCTGCCGTTCAACCGGCGATGCGCGCCACGCTCCGCGGCATCCCGCGCCATCCTTTTTCGGAGAGGGCTGCGTCACTCCCGCCCCGTTTCCCGCTCACATCCGCCCGGTCGTTCACGCGACGGCCGCGCATTTTTTGACTTCGATCAATAAAGTTGCGCACATCGGCACGCGCAAACGTGTGCAGCTCATGCGCCACGCGGGATCCGTGCAATCACGGGTTCAGTTGTCCAGACGATCGCCGTTATTGCATCAACACCCGCCGATCGACGTCGTCTTGCAACGAACCGGCGCCATCGCGGGCATGGAGCGGGACAGCCGGGCGCCCCGCTCGCTATTGAACAACGGATGCACCAGCGCAAGTCGCGGACGAGGTAATCATGTTTGTAGCCATCGGGTGGATCGTCGTGATCGGGTCGGTGATCGGCAGTTTTGTCGGTGTGGGTGGCCATGTGCCGGCCCTTCTCCAACCGTTCGAGCTGCTATGCATTTTCGGCGCCGCGCTGGGTGCGTTCGTCGTCAGCAATCCGGTCACGACGCTGAAGAAGACGCTCAAGACCCTGCCGACCTGTTTCAAGGGCGGCGGCTATACGAAGCAGCAATACGTCGAACTGATCGCGCTGCTGTACGAGCTGCTGCAGAAGGCGCGCCGGGACGGCATGATGGCGCTCGAGGCCGACGTCGATGCGCCCGAGCAAAGCCCGCTGTTCCAGAAGTACTCGCACGTGCTCGAAGACCATCACCTGCTCGACTTCATCGTCGACTACCTGCGGATGATGTCGAGCGGCAACGTGAACGTGCTGGAGATGCAGGACCTGATGGACGAGGAACTGCATACGCACCATGCGGAGGCGTCGGTCGCGGCCAATGCGATCCAGAAGATGGCGGACGGCCTGCCGGCGTTCGGCATCGTCGCCGCGGTGATGGGGGTCGTGCACACGATGGGCTCGGTCGGCGCGCCGCCCGCCGTGCTCGGCAAGATGATCGCCGGCGCGCTCGTCGGCACCTTCCTCGGCATCCTGCTCGCGTATGGCTTCGTCGGCCCGCTCGCGGATCTGCTCAACGCGAAGGGCCGCGCCGCGGCCAAGCCGTTCCAGTGCGTGAAGGCCGTGCTGCTCGCGTCGATGAGCGGCTACGCGCCGCCGGTGGCGGTGGAATTCGGCCGCAAGGTGCTGTTCACCGCCGATCGCCCGAGCTTCAAGGAGCTCGACGAGGCCGTCCGCGCGACGAAGTCGCCCAAGGCCGCGTAACGGAGGCGCCATGGCCGACAGTCGCTCCAACCCGTCGAAACCGTCCGTCGCGGCATCGCTCGTCGTCGTGCGCCGCAAGAAAGGCGAGGACCACGACGCCCATCACGGCGGCGCCTGGAAAATCGCGTACGCCGATTTCGTCACGGCGATGATGGCGTTCTTCCTGCTGATGTGGCTGCTCGGCTCGGTCTCCAAGTACGACAAGCAGGGCATCGAGGACTACTTCAACACACCGCTGTCGACGCTGCTGTCCGGCGGGCAGAATGCGCAGGCGCCGCGTCCGAGCGTGGTCCAAGGGGGCGGCCGCGACATGTCCGACCCGACGCCGGCGATCAACGCGAAAGCGCAACCGGTGCCGGCCAGCTCGCCCGCCGCACTCGCCAGCATCGTCGATACGCAAAAGCTCGAACGCCTGAAGGCGAAGCTGACCGCGGCGATTGCACAAAGCCCGTCGTTGCGCGCGTACCAGGACCAGATCCGGATCGCGATCACCAACGAGGGCTTGCGCATCGAGATCGTCGATTCGCTGAAGCGCCCGATGTTCGCGTCGGGTAGCGCGCAACCCGAAAACTATGCCACCGCGATCCTCACCCAGATCGGGTCGGCACTCGACGATGTCGACAACCGCGTGTCGATCGCGGGGCATACCGACTCGACGCCGTATCCCGACGGCTCCACGGGCTATTCGAACTGGGAGCTGTCCAGCGATCGCGCGAACGCGGCGCGGCGCGCGCTGGTCGCGGGCGGGTTGCGGGAAGACAAGCTGCTCCAGGTGCGCGGGCTCGCGGATGCCCTGCCGCTCGACAAGAATGTGGCGGACGAGCCGATCAATCGCCGCATCAGCATCCTCGTGATGAACAATGCCGCCGAGCAGGCGTTCTTTCGCGACGGTGGCCGGGCGACCGTGGACCAGACGGCGGGTGCGCGAGCTGTCGTGCTGCCGGCGGCGGTTACTCGGCAGCATTAGGCACGTTCGCTGCTTTGGGCCGGATGGGGGGCCTGTCACTCGCCGATCCTCCTGCCCGGCGGCAGGTCCCTCCGCGTCACGGCCGCGTCCGGAACGGCCGTGAGCGATATCGACTGACCAGTCGGCCGCTCCGGCCGTTGACGGCACCGTGTCTCCTCCACGGTGCCGTCTTTTTCTGCGCACTCGATATATTCCGTAGAATATATCGACACCAGCACCTCCGGAGACTCGCCATGCCCCGCACGCCGACGGATCGCGCCCCGCAGCGCGCCGCACGGGAACAGCCGCTCGCGCGCAAGATCCACGCGCTCAGGCCGCTGTCGAGCGACGCGCGCGCCCAGCAGGTCACGGATGTCGTCGACGCGTTCCGGCGCCTGCGCGGCAGCGTCGTGCGCTTCATCCGGATGTTCTCGGCGGCGCACGCTGAAGGCTGGCCGGACGATGCGCTGTCCGCGATGGGCTTTCGGGAACTGCTGTCGACGCTCGAACACGCCGCCCGCGCCGCCCGCTTCACGCGCCTGCCCGAACTCGAACGGGTGATCGGCCACGCGCGCCGCCTCGAACGCACGCGCGACGACGTGTTTTCCGACTCGTTCAGCAACGACCCGGCCGCGATGCGCGACGCGGTCGCCGCGCTGGAGCGTGTCGACGTGCTGTTCGTCGGGCTGTGCGTCGAGTACGTGATGGCACGTCACGCGCCGGCATCGCTCCCCGTTTCGCCCGAAGCCCCAGCCCCCGCCGCACTGCCGCTCACCGACGATTCGACCGCGCTCTGCTGACCGCGCCGCGCGGCCTTGCTCCGTGATTTCCCCGGAATTTCCAGCGTTATATTCCATGGTATATTTCGCAAATCTTTCGCGCATCCGTCCCCGGCCCGACCAGGCCGGACAGAGGTCAACATGCACGCTCCGCCCTTTCGCCTTGCCCGCACGGCGGATCTTTCGACGCCCGGCGGTACCCTGCCCGCGGCAACCGGCACGCGGATCGACGCATGCTGCGCGCCGTCGCGCGCGCAATTGACCGAGCTGAAGCGCCGCGCGCGCCTGTCCGAACTCGATGCGAACCTGCACTGCTCGATCATCGGCACCTGCCTGACCACGCACGAACTGCGCAGGCTCGTACCGAAGTTCACCGACCTCGATCGCCAGCGCGCGACCGACCTCGAGATCCATCACGCGGCCGTCGAACTCGCCATCGACGGCACGGCCGGCGCGAAGGCGCTGCACAAGGCGCTCGACGAGCGCTACGCCGGCGCGATCCGCGCGTTCGACAGCGTGAAGGATGCGGACGAACTCCTCGCGCGCTGGAAGGAAGCGCTGAAGAGCGGCGACATTCCACCCGCATACTGGGCGCTGATGACGCATCCGCGCACGACGATGGGCGTGCGCCAGGCCGCGTTCGGCGACCTGCACATGCTGTCGCACCTGGTCGGCGCGGCCAATCGTGCCGATATCCGGCGGCTGGTCGCGCTGGAGGAAGAGAATGCGGCGCTGCACGCGAAGATCGAACGGCAGCAGGTGCGCCTGCACGAAATGAGCGCGCAGCGCGACGCGGCGCTGCAGGAACGCGATGCCCTCGCCGCGCGCCAGAACGCGCAGCCGCTGGCGGCGGAGAGCGTCCTGCGCGACGAAGTCCACGAACTGCGCGAAGCACTGGCCGCGCGCGACGAACGGCTCGCGCTGCACACGAGCCGCCGCGAGGCAGCCGAGCAGCGGATCGCCGCGGAACAGGCGAGCGCCCGCGCGATGCGTGCGCGGCTCGACGAACTGATGGCGATGGTGAAGACGCTGCGCGCCGAAGCGAGCGCGATCGAACAGGCGGTGCAGGCGTCCGCGGACGATCCGGCCGAGCGCGCGGCCGATCCGCTGTCGATCCTTCTGGGTACGCGTCTGGTGTACGTCGGCGGGCGTCCCGGCTCGAATCGCGCGATCAAGCGGATCGTCGAAGCGGCGGGCGGCGAGGTGACGCTGCACGACGGCGGCATCGAGGATCGCAAGGGCCTGCTGGCGGCGGCGCTACCGGGCGCGCGGATGGTCGTGTTCCCGGTCGACTGTATCGACCACGATTCGATGAACCTGCTCAAGCGCATCTGCGAACGCCACCACATCGCGTACTACCCGCTGCGCACGGCGAGCGTCGCCAGTTTCGTCGAGCTGATCGGGCGGCTCGATGCGCAGGCGCGCGACGTGATGGCACCGGATGCCGCCACGGGCGACGCGTCGCGCTTTTGCCTGCGGCACGGCTAGGCTCTGATTCGCTTCGCCGCATGGGAGGCCCTTCAGGCTGCCCGTGAAAGCCCGTTGTCAGCGTCCGCGCACCTTCAGCGCCGGACCATTTTCGTGAGCGCGGCGATGTCGTCGGCGCAAGCCGCGTAAGCGCGCGCCTCGATCCCGCGATAGAGGCGGATGATCTCCTCGCCGACCGGCGTGAGCACGCTGCCGCCGCCGCTCTGCCCGCCATGTTCGGACACCGTGGCCGGCGATTTCAGCGAGCGGTTCAGTTCGTCCATCAGCAACCACGCACGCCGGTACGACATCTTCAGGCTGCGCGCCGCCGCCGAAATCGACCCGTGCTCGCGCACGGCTTCGAGCAGCGCGACCTTGCCCGGCCCGAGCGCGATCGTGTCGGCTTGCTGGATACGCATCCTGAACCGCACCTCAGGCTTGGGGTGTGCCGGTGTCTTCATGTTGTCCCGCCCTTTGAACGATGCGGGCAAGCATACACGATGGCCGGTGCGGCAGGCGCCGGTTCAGACCTCGAGCACGCGCGCGACGATGCCGGCCAGCCGCTTCACGTGACGCGGTGCGGGCAGGCGGTCGGCGCCCGAGAACAGCAGCGGCGCGCCGTCGTCGATCGACAGCGGCGCGTCGCCGCATTCGAACGCGACGATCACGTGTTCGCCGACGGGCGTGTTGAACAGTTCGTGCCAAGAGAACGTGACCGCGTAGCCGTCGTGCGCATGCGCGATGAACACCATGCGCTTGAAGTCGCCCGGCGCGTCGTTGCGCAGCCCGGCCGCGTCGAGCAGATCCTTCAGCCGCGCGCCGCGATACGGCGCGACCGAGCGGATGAAGCGGTTCGTCGTGAAGCAGCGCAAGTCGAACGGCTCGGCCGTCGCGCTCGCGTGCTGGCGCAGGTCGTCGAGCGTCACCGTCATCGGCCGCGCGAATGCGCCCGTCAGCGCGATCGAGCCTGCCTCCGCCTGATGCGCCGAAGGCGCCGCCGTCCCTGCCATCTCCATTGCCCGCCTCCATGACGGCCCGTCGGTGGACAGGCCTGCGTTGTATCGGCGGATATATTACGCCGCTAAAAAGCCGGCCGACAGAAGGCGCGCCGCATGGGCGGCATAACGGCGGCCGATCGTGCCCGCACTGCGTGGCGCTACGCCAGCACGACGTGCTTGATGACCTTCTTGAGGCCCTTGTAGCTGTCGACCGATTCCGCCTTCGCATCCGTCACCAGTGTGCCGATCCGCGCCGGCTCGCAGAAGCTGATCCGGCTGTTCGTGCCGAGCTTGCTGAAATCGGCCAGGATCGCGACGTCCGCCGCGTTGCTGACCATCGCGCGCGCCACTTCGGTTTCCATCCGGTCGTAGTTGGTCGCGCCGCGCACGGCATCGACGCCCACCGGCGACAGCAGCGCGAGATCGGCGCGGTAGCGGAAGATCTCGGCGACCGTGCCGTCGCCGACGGTCGCGGCCGCGCGGCTGCCGATCATCCCGCCGAGCAGGATCGTTTCGTTCCTCGCCTGCGCCGGGTCGCTCGACCGCATCTTCAGCGCGACGTCGATCGAGTTCGTGACGATCGTGAGGCCCGACAGCTTCGCCAGTTCCTCGGCCAGCAGCGTCGTGGTCGTGCCCGCATCGATGAACAGCGTCTGCGAGCCCGCGACCAGCCTGGCCGCCGCGCGGGCGATCGCCAGCTTCGCCTTCACGTGCGTCTGCGCGCGTTCTGCGATCGGCGCTTCGTCGCCCACCTGCACCGCGCCGCCGTGTACGCGCTTCAGTTCACCGAGCGCCTCGAGATCGACGAGATCGCGCCGCACGGTTTCCCGCGACACGTTCAGGTCGGCCATGATCCGGTCGGTCGACACGCGCTGCATCTTCGATAACAGAAGCCGGATCCTCTGGTATCGCTCTTCTTGCCACATGGAATGTCCTCGGAATGAACGCCAATGTTATTCGAACGGCGGACTACGCTGCGCTCTCCTCCATCTTTTTGATGCCGACGAGGTTCTGCAGGGATTGACGGACCGCCTGGCACTCGCGGCTCGTCATCTTTGAAAACACCACGTGGATGCGGTCGTCGTCCGGCTCGGCGTCGTCCTGCTCGATGATGAACTGGACGATGCGCGCCTGGTCGATACCGGGCATCGCCTGCAGCGACGTCAGCTTCACCGCGCCGCGGCGCGCGAGGATGCGCACGCCCCAGCGCTGCCGCGCGGCGAAGAAGCGCTTCTCGATCGGCTTCAGGCCGGCCAGGATCGCGAGCACGATCGCCGTCGCGGCGATCGCGGCGACATACATGCCGCCGCCCACGGCCAGCCCGACCGCCGCCACGACCCACAGGCTCGCCGCGGTCGTCAGGCCGCGGATGATCTCGCCGCGCAGCATGATCGACCCGGCGCCGAGGAAGCCGATGCCCGACACCACCTGCGCGGCGACGCGCGACGGGTCCAGCGACACGTTCTTCGCGTCCTGGATATCCGCGAAACCGAACGCCGACACGACCATCACGAGCGCGGCGCCCACCGCCACCAGCATGTGCGTGCGCAATCCGGCGGCCCACGACAGGCGCTCGCGCTCGATGCCGACGATGCTGCCGAGCAATGCCGCCAGCAACAGGCGGGACACGATTTCCAGCTGACTGATCATGCGAAGTCTCCTTGCTTTGCCTGGTCTACCTGATGAAACGCGGCCCGCCTGGGCCGCCGCCCGACTCTTCCTGCCCTCGCTCGCCCGTGGCCAACCTCGGCAACCGGCGAGTTGTATTTTTGTGCGTTCTTGCGATTTTGTGCTTTCTAATATACGGTACGCAAAACTACAAAGCCAGACCCAGGTTCGCTTGTTTCATCCGATCGGCACGATCAATCGTCAGACCATTCAGGCAACACGATCCGGAACACTTGCTTAGGAGACCCACATGATGAAGAAGGCATGGATGCTGGCCGCCACACTGCTGGCGGCGCTGGCGACGGCCCCCGCTCCCGCGTCGGAAGGCGACGTCTGCAGGAAGGTGACGCTCGGCGATGTCGGCTGGAGCGATATCGCCGCTACCACCGGCGTCGCGATGATGCTGCTCGACGGGCTCGGCTACGAGGCGACCAAGACGATCGCGTCGCCGCCGATCGTGCTGGCCGGCGTGAAGAAGGCGCAGATCGACGCGTTCCTCGGCTACTGGGATCCGAGCATGACGCCCACGGTGAAGCCGTTCGTCGATGCCGGTGCCGTCCACCAGTTGCCTCAGCCGAATCTGATCGGCGCGCGCTACACGCTGGCCGTGCCGCAATACGCGTCGGACAAGGGCCTCAAGAGCTTTGCCGACATTGCCAAATTCCGCGACCAGCTCGACGGCAAGATCTACGGGATCGGCGCTGGCAACAACGGCAACGCGCTGGTCCAGCGGATGATCGACAAGAACGAGTTCGGACTCGGCGGCTTCAAGCTGGTCGAATCGAGCGAGGCCGGGATGCTCGTGCAGGTCACGCGCGCGGTGCAGGAGCACAGGATGATCGTGTTCCTCGCGTGGGAGCCGCATCCGATGAACATCAACTACAAGATCACCTATCTCGACGGCGGCGATACCGTGTTCGGCCCGAACTACGGCTCCGCGAAGGTCTATACGCTCGTCACGCCCGGCTACCTCGAACGCTGCCCGAACGTCGGCCGGCTGCTGACCAACCTGAAGTTCACGACCGACGAGGAGAACCAGTTGATGGTGCCGATCATGAATCACGCCGATCCGGTCGCCGTGGCGAAGGAATGGGTGAAGAAGAACCCCGGCGTGCTGTCGAAGTGGCTCGACGGCGTCACGACCATCGACGGCAAGAGCGCGAAGGACGCGATCGAGAAGCGCATCGGCACATGACCACGCAACACAAGGAATCCTCCATGCACAAGAATCTCGCGCTGTTCGACCTCGACCACACGCTGCTGCCGCTCGACAGCGACCAGGCCTGGAGCCGCTTCATCACGCGGGTCGGCTGGCGGGAAGACGACGCGCACGTGGCGCTGATCGACGAGCACTACGCTCACTATGCGGCGGGCACGCTCGACATGGACGCGTATCTCGCCGTGACGCTCGCACCGCTCACCCGCTATCCGCGCAAGGTGCTCGAACGCTGGCATGCGCGGTTCATGGACGAAGTGATCCGCCCGGCGATCACGCCGCAGGCGCGCGAGCTGGTCGACCGCCATCGCGAGAGCGGCGACCTCTGCTGCATCGTGACGGCGACCAACGTCTTCGTCACGCGGCCGATCGCGGCGGAATTCGGCATAGAGCACCTGCTCGGCATCGAGCTCGATACCGATGACGGCACGCCGGGCGGTGCGTTCACCGGGCGCAGCACGGGCGTGCCGAGCTTCCGCGAAGGCAAGATCGTGCGCACCACCGCGTGGCTGGCATCCCTTGGCTACGCGCCGTCTGATTTCGAGCGCACCTACTTCTATAGCGACTCGATCAACGACGTGCCGCTGCTGGATTACGTCACGCATCCGGTCGCCACCAATCCCGACTCGAAGCTGTTGCACGTGGCAGGCACGCGCGGGTGGCCTGTCATGAAGTTGTTCTGATTCGGGCGATATCCTCTGCTGTCCATTTTTCATGTCTGGAGGGGTAATGAAATACGGAGCACGCAGCAACAGTCTCGATCATTCAGGAATCCGACTCGAATCGGATCGAAAGCCTGTCGTCAAGTCGCATCGGTCGGAAAGCCGCTTTCCGCACTGGCGCGGCGTTTTCATGATCGCACTCCTGTGCACGCTGGCCGCTTGCGGTGACGGCGACTCGGGCACGCCAGCCAGCATGGCGGCCGCGCGCGCAGCCGCACCGGGCTCGGCGTCCACGCCCGTCCTGCACTGCGCGAGCGCGTGCCACTGACCGACGCCGGCCCCCGGGCCAGCCATCCAAGACAGAGAGCGATCATGCAAAACAAACCCACAACACGACGTCAATTCATTGCCGATGCGCTGAAGCTCGCCGGCGCCACCGCGATCACGGGCATGCTGCCCGAAAGCATCGCGCGCGCGCAGGCGATTCCGGCGGCCACCGTGACCGGCACGATCCAGGACGTGAAGCACGTCGTGATCCTGATGCAGGAAAACCGCTCGTTCGACCACTACCTCGGCACGCTGGGCGGTGCGCGCGGCTTCGGCGATCCGCGGCCGGTCGTGATTTCGAGTGGATATCCGGTGTGGCGACAGCCCTGGATGCTGTCCTACGTGTTCCCGTTCAACCCGTCCCCGCCCTTCGGCACGGCGAACGGCGACACCTACTACGGCGACCTCGACCACAGCTGGAGCGGCACGCACAGCGCCTGGAACAACGGCCGCTACGACAACTGGGCCGGTGCAAAGACCAGCGGCACGATGTACTACTTCACGCAGAACGACATTCCGTTCTACTACGCGCTGGCGAGCGCGTTCACGGTGTGCGACGCGTACCACTGCTCGATGCTCGGCCCGACGGACCCGAACCGCCTGTATCTGTGGACCGGGTGCTGCGGCAACGTCACCGGCTATTCGCCGTACACGACCAACACGATGACGGGCACCGGCTGGACCACGATGCCGGAGCGCCTGAACACGGCGGGCGTGACGTGGAAGTTCTACCAGGACAAGGGCAACGGCCTGGATGCCGGTCATGGCTACGGTGAATACAACGGCTCGAAAAGCGATCTCTGGTGGAACGGCAATTACGGTGACAACGTCATCCTGAACTTCAAGCAGTACCAGAACCTCGGCGCCGGCGATCCGCTCGCGCCGGCGCTCAACGGCACGCAGATCGACCCGTCAGGCGGCGGCAAGGAATACGACACGAACCTCTTCAGCCAGCTGCGGGCCGACGTCGCCAGCGGCACGCTGCCGCAGGTGTCGTGGATCGCCGCCCCCTACGCGTACTGCGAACATCCGTCGTGGGCCGCGAGCGGCGGCGAATGGTACGTGAGCAACGTCCTCAATGCGCTGACGTCGAATCCGGCGGTGTGGGCCAGCACGGTGCTGCTCGTCATGTACGACGAGAACGACGGGCTGTTCGATCACATGCCGCCGGCCGTCCCGGCCAGCGCCGCGGCCGGCACCGGGCAGTCGACGGTGTCGACGGCCGCCGAATTCGTCGCGAGCAGCGGCGCCGCATCGGACGGCTCGGCCAGCGGCGACGTGCCGATCGGGCTCGGCCCGCGCGTGCCGATGTTCGTGATCTCGCCGTGGTCGAAGGGCGGCAAGGTCAACTCGCAGGTGTTCGATCACACCTCGGTGATCCGCTTTCTGGAAGCGCGCTTCGGGCTGCAGGAGACCAACATCACGCCGTGGCGACGCACGGTGTGCGGCGACCTGACGTCGGCCTTCGATTTCTCGAGCGCCGATCAGGCGGTGCCCGCGATCCAGCCGCCCGCGAGCAACATGAACCCGAACGGCCCGGCCGTCCCGATCCCCTACCCGACCACCACCGCGGTGCCGGCGCAGGCCACCGGTCGCAGCACCGCCTGCCGCCTGCCCTACGAGTTCTTCGTGCAAGGCAAGGTCAACCGCGCCGGCCGCGCGCTCGCGCTGACGATGACCAACACCGGCACCGCGGGCGTGCACCTGCAGGCATGGGTCGACGGCACGAGCACGATCCCCCGTCACTACACGATCGCGGCCGGCGCGAGCCAGTGCACGACCCTGTCGGATTCGCTCGCGCTGAACAGCGGCGGCGGCTACGACTATTCGGTCTACGGCCCGAACGGCTTCCTGCAGACGTTCCGCGGCAGCATCGGTTCGTCCGGCAACACGGGATCGACCGCCGAAATCAGCCTGTGCTATGACGTGGCGAACGGCAACGTGCAGATCACGCTCGACAATTCGGCAGGGACCAGCGCGACGACGTTCCAGCTCACCGACAACGCCTACGGGATGAACACGCGGCAGTCGTACACCGTCGCCGCCGGCGCGACGCAGGCCGTCACGTGGTACGGCGACGGCGGCTGGTATGACGCCAGCATCCGCGACGCGAACGATCCGAACTTCCTGCGCCGGGTGGCCGGCTGCGTGCAGACGCAATCCGGCACGCTGCTCACGGATTCGGCGATCGGCAATACCAGCAAGAAGTTCGTCGCGGCACTCGCGTCACAGGGCTCGTCGTTCGGCACGTTGCGGTTCGACTACGTCGCGCCGCCGTGGAGCCACAGCCCGAAGAACTGGGTGGGCATCTTCGCGCATGGCGCGCAGCCGACCAAGGGCAGCTACAAGTCGTGGGCGTACCTGCCGAAGAACTGCGGCTCGCTGCTGTTCTCGTCCACGGCGAACAGCACGTTGGCGTCGGGGCAGTACGATGCGTGGTTCCTGTTCGACGACGGCTACACGCCGCTCGCGGGCCCCGTCACGATCAACCTCTGACGGTACGGCCAGCCGGTGTCGGCCGCCCGCATCGGGCCGACACGCATTCGGGCGCGACGTACCCCGTCGCGCCCGAATGCTTTTCCGGCCATGCGGCACGCGCTAGACGAGCCGATCCTCGTGGAACGCGCCGAACGGCCGTACGGATATCAGAACTTGTGACGCAGGCCGATTCGCGTGACGAACTGCGTGTTCGCGCCTGCGTTGCCGATGAACGACCCCGACGAGCCGATCTCGGCCTGCACCGGCACCACGCGGCCGTTGATCGTGTTGCTGCCCGACGCCTTCTGGTAGGCCGCGCTCACGTACACGTCCGTGCGCTTCGACAGCGCATAGTCGAGCGCGGCGTTGACCTGGTGCCACTTGCCGTCGAAGCGGCCGTCGAGCTTCGAGAACGTATAGCCGAGACCGCCGCTCAGGGCCGGCGTGAACGCATAGCGGCCGCCGATTTCGTAGTTGTTCAGCTTCGACGTCTCGCCCGACAGCGGCACGAACTTCGTGTGCGTCCAGTTCGCCCACACGAGGGCCGCCGCGATCGCATAGCGCGCGCCGACGCCGACCGTCTCGAGATCGCGCAACCCTTGCGTGTTGATGTTCGCGATGCTCACGCCGAACGCGGGTTGCGCGCCGTTCGGGAAACGGATGTTCGTGTACGCGGCGCCGATGCCGAACGGCCCTTGCGCGTAGTTCGCGCCGAAGCTGTACGCGCTCGACGAACCCTGTGAACCGTTCGCGCCGGTCGTGGTCGGCGTGCCCGCGAACTGCGTCGAGTTCGAGAAGCCGTACATCGCACCGAACGTGAGGCCCGCGAAGTTCGCGCTCTGGAACCTCACCGCGTTGTTGATGCGGCTCGACGTCAGCTGGTCGAGATCGTTGATGTGATACGCGTAGTTGCCGGCGGGCGTCTGGCTGCCCATCGAATAGTTCGCGCCGATGTAGTCGGTCGAGAACGAGTACTGGCGGCCGAACGTCAGCGAGCCGATGCCGTTCTTCGACAGGCCGACGAATGCCTGCCGGCCGAAGATCGCGCCGCCCTGGCTGATCGAGCCGTCGCCGCTGCTGAAGCCGTTCTCCAGCACGAACAGCGCCTTCAACCCGCCGCCGAGATCCTCGGTGCCGCGGATGCCCCAGCGGCTGCCCGACGCGACGCCGTCACCGTACTTGACGAGCTTGTCGTGCCCGCCCGTCGTCGCGACCTTGTTCGAATACGTGATACCCGCATCGATCAACCCGTAGAGCGTGACGCTGCTTTGCGCGTGCGCGGCGGTGCCGAACATCCCGAGTGCGGCCGCGGCCACGATGGTCTTTTTCATGCTCACTTCCTGTTTGTTGTTGACGCGCGCACCTGCGTCGCAGCGTGACGCGCGGCGTGTTGACGAAGAACCGGCTGATGAACGAGCGCAAGCCACCGGATCGCCGCACGCAGCACTACCTCATGCGCGTGCACGATGTTTCGTTTCGATGCCAGTGTGGGCTTGCGGAAGCGGCATGCCGTGGGGCGGCCGCTCGTGTTGCAGCGTCGACAAGCGTGCGCACCGGTTGCGCATGCCGCGACGACGCGTTGCTCCGGCGATGCAGGTCAGAATCTCTTCCGGCTTTCGTGGAGCGGGTGGACGACGTGGCGCCTGACGACGCCACGACCTTCGATATATTTCGCGAAATATATCGAGTTGTCACGCAACCGTAAACAGTTATTCGGGTTCCTGTCGTCTTTCATCCACATGCGATCGACGGCCATGCGGATCGAAGACACGACACGCGACGGCCGTCATCGCAGCGATGCGAGTACAGGGCCACCACCGAAATCCAGCATAATCGGGCGAGTGAACGAGCGCCTCGGCGAGCGCGCGAACCTCGCACACGTTTGCGCGTCCGTCAGGTTCGGCGCTCGACCGCATTCCGTCGCCTCGGACGCAGCCGGTCTGTACCGGTCTCGCGCGCGGCGAATTGTGCAGGTGCATGAAAGCGAAGCCAGAACACACTCCATGCGGCGCATATCATGGCGCCGACAATCGCATCACGGACACCACCACGCATCCCGCAGAAGACAGGACACCGACACATGGACCGAGCCGAGCACATCAGCATCGAACAGACGAGCGGGCTGCCCGCCGACGAGCTGGACCGATGCGACTTCTCGTTCGACATCGCCTGGGAATTGAACGCGCCGTATCAGGACTTGCTCGATCTTCGCGCGCTGCCGACGCGGCGCAAGAATTACGGCTTCGATCCGGCCGGCTGGGCCGACGAGGCGTCCGGCAAGACGGCGCTCTTTCGCGCGACGGCCGGCGGCCGGCTCGCCGGGTTCGTGGCCATCGGCCAGAGCTGGAACGGGATGGCGGAGATCGCGGAGCTGGCCGTCGACCGCCAGTACCGGCGGCAAGGCATCGGGCAGTTGCTGCTGGCGACCGCCGAATCGTGGGCGCGCGGCCACGGGTTCGGCTTCATGCGGCTGGAAACGCAGTCGAACAACGTCGCCGCGTGCAGCACGTATGCCCGCTCGGGCTTCGTGCTGGGCGGACACGATCGCCTCCTGTACGCGGATGACGAGAACGACGGCGAAGTGGCGCTGTTCTGGTACAAGGACCTGCGCGACGGACAGACCACGCGAATCCGCACGGTCGACCCGGAATCGGTGCGGCCGGTGCGCTGACGCACGGCCGCCCGTGCGTCATGGCCGAATCAGTGTCGCGTTACGTCCGCGTCGCGACGATGAACAGGCGCGGGAACGGCAGCAGCACGGTGCCGTCGGCGAGCGCCGGATAGCCATCCGGGCCGGCGAGCGCATCGCGATACTGCACGAGAAACGCCGCGCGCTCGCCGTCGTCGAGCGCCGCGAGGAACGGCCGCAGCGCGCTGCCCTTGAACCACTCCACAACCGCGTCGGCACCGCCGCGCAACGGGTGGTAGTAAGTCGTGCGCCACACGTCCACCCGCGAGCACAGCGGCGACAGCAGCGCATGGTAGTCACGCGCATCGAACCGCTCGGTACGTGCCGCACCCTTCAGCTTGTCCGCCCACGGCCCGGCCGCGGCGACCTCGCGCATCAGCCGGTGCGCGGGTTCGTCGAGGTTGTCGGGCACCTGCACCGCAAGATGGCCGCCCGATGCGAGCCGGCCGACGAGTGCCGGAAACAGCGTGTCGTGCGCGGGCACCCATTGCAGCACCGCATTCGCGAGAATCAGGTCATAGCCGCCCGGATCGTCCCAGGTGGAAATATCCACGACATCGAAACGCAGGTCCGGCAGGCGCGTGCGCGCGGCGTCGATCATGTCCGCCGATGCATCGATCCCGTGGACGGTTGCGTCCGGCGCACGCGCGATCAGCGCCTCGGTCGAATTGCCTGGCCCGCAGCCGATGTCGATCGCGGTATGGATCGGCGTGTTCGGCACGGCGGCCAGCAGGTCGCGGATCGGCCGGGTGCGTTCGTCCTCGAATTGCACGTACTGGGCCGCGTATCGATCGAGTGGGGTCGTCATGTCGTTCTCCTGGTCGGCGTGGTCGGCGTGGTCGGCGTGGCATTCGATGCGAACGGGATGCCGGTGGCCGTCGATGCACCGCATTCTGCGATCGTCACCGAGTTCAGTAAAATGAATTTAATATCGTGATTGATTCAAATCTCTAATGAAAATCGATACGCTCGGTGTCCAGGCCTTCGTCGCCATCGCGGACGGCGGCAGCTTCCGGCAGGCGGCCGACACGCTGCACGTCACGCAGACAGCCATCACGCAGCGGCTGCGCAAGCTCGAAACCTTCCTCGGCGTCGCGCTCGTCGAGCGCACCACGCGCCGCACCACGCTCACCGAAATCGGCCGGCGTTTCCTGCCGCAAGCGCGCCGGTTGCTGAACGAACTGTCCGATGCACTCACCGAAATCCGCGAAACCGGCCTGAGCCAGCGCGGCGACGTCACGATCGCATGCGTGCCAACGGTCGGCGTGCAATACCTGCCGCGCATCCTGCGCGCGTTCTCCGCGCACCGGCCGCACGATCGCGTGAAGATCCTCGATCATGCGTCGGCGTCGGTGCTGCAGGCCGTGCTGCATCGCGAGGCCGAGTTCGGCATCGGCATCGCCGGCGACCAGCATCCCGAGCTGGTCAACGTGCCGCTGACGAGCGACCCCTATGTGCTGGTGTGCCGCGACGATCATCCGCTCGCGAAGCGGCGGCGCATTCGCTGGGCCGCGCTGCAGCCGCATCCGCTGATCTTCGCCGGTGAAGTGAGCGGCAATCGCGGGCTGCTCGACGGCGCGCTGAAAACGAGCGGCGTGTCGCTGCATTCGTTCTACGAAGTGCAGCGCAGCTCGACGGCGCTCGGCCTCGTCGCGGAAGGGCTCGGCGCGGCCGTGGTGCCAAAGCTCGCGATCCAGAAGAACGCGTATCCGATGATCCGCACGATCGAGCTCGTCGAGCCGGCGATATCGCGCACGCTCGTGCTCGTCACGCGCAAGCGCGCGCAACTGTCGCCGGCCGCGCGTGCGTTGTACGACATGATCGTCGAACAGGCGACACCCTGACGACTGTGTCAGGGGTGCGTCACGAAGCAGCGCCTTCGGGGTAGTATCGCCACACGCGGTCGCAATGGCCGGTGCCTACCCGGCGCCGCGCGCGTCATGCCACCGCTGCAACGGCCGTTCCTCACCACCCCTGCACGGAGCACTGCATGGCCTATCGCAACTACCACAAGCGCAAGATTGCAGACCGGGAACTTCATCCCGAAACCCAGATGATGTCGTACGGCTACGATCCGTTCCTGTCGGAAGGATCGGTGAAGCCGCCCGTGTTCCTCACGTCCACGTTCGCGTTCCGCACGGCCGAGGACGGCGCCGAATTCTTCGACGTCGTGGCCGGGCGCAAGCCTTCACCGGAAGGCGAAGGCGCGGGCCTCGTCTACAGCCGCTTCAATCACCCGAACCTGGAGATCGTCGAGGATCGCCTCGCCCTGCTCGACGATTCCGAAGCGGCCGTCGTGACGTCGAGCGGCATGTCGGCCATCGCCGCGATCCTGCTGACCTTCCTGCGGCCGGGCGACTGCGTCGTCCAGTCCGTGCCGCTGTACGGCGGCACCGAAACGCTGATCTCGAAGTTCCTGCCCGAGTGGGGCATTCGCTCCGAAGTGATCGCCGACGGGCTGTCCCCCCACGCGATCCGCGCCGCGCTCGAAGCGGCCGCGCAAAAGGGCCACGTGCGGATGTGCTACATCGAAACGCCCGCGAACCCGACCAACGCGCTGTTCGACCTCGAAGGGCTGCGCGGCGAGATCGACGCGTTCGAGGCACGCCACGGCTATCGCCCGCTGTCGGTCTGCGACAACACGTTGCTCGGCCCGCTGTACCAGAAGCCGTCGCGGCAGGGCATCGACCTGAGCGTGTACTCGCTGACGAAGTACATCGGCGGGCATAGCGACCTCGTCGCCGGCGGCGTCACGGGCGCTCGCGCGCTGATCACGAAGATTCGCTCGGTCCGCAGCACGCTCGGCTCGCAGCTCGACCCGCATTCGTCGTGGATGATCACGCGCTCGATGGAAACGCTCGTGCTGCGCATGCAGCAGGCCGCCCGCAGCGGCAGCGCCGTCGCCCGCTGGCTCGCCGACAATCCGCATCGGCCGGTGCGCGTGCTGCACCCGGAACTCATCGACGATCCGGCGTATCAGGCCGTCTATCAGCGCCAGTGCAGCGGGCCGGGTTCCACGTTCGCGTTCATCCTCGACGGCGGCCGCGAGCAGGCGTTCCGGTTCATCAACCACCTGACGCTCTTCAAGTCGGCGGTCAGTCTCGGCGGCACGGAGTCGCTGATCTGCCATCCGGCGTCGACCACGCATTCGGGCGTGCCGGCCGACGCGCGTGCGGCGGCGGGGGTGTCGGAAGGGTTGATTCGCGTGTCGGTCGGGCTCGAACATCCGGACGACCTGATCGCCGACCTGTCGTACGCGCTGGAGCATTGCTGACCGGCGTGGCATGCGCCCCGTGGCGGTTCGCACGGGGCGGCGTCGGGATGACGGCGTTCGAGCCGCGCAGTCGTGCTTACCGGAGGATTCGCACCATGAACACCACGCGGCATCGATACCTGATCAGCAATCTGCAACACGCGCCGAACGCGACCATGACGATCGTTCAGACGATCGACAAGCCGGACACGGCGTCCTACCGGTACTGCACCGGACGCGTGACCGTCGAACTCGACTACCCGGAAACGTCCGGCGGATCGACCACTCAGGTCAGGAAATTCCCATTCGACGGAAAATGGTTTCCGCTGGATCTGCGGTCGTTCGAGATGCACGTCGGCGACTTCATCCTGCCGCCGGAACTGTGCCTTCAGGGCATCGGCACACTGTGCTGGTCGGAGATCCGTCGAACGCTCCCCCTTCCACCGAGCTGTGCGTTCTTTCTCAGTGGCGGCCTCAGCAGTAAAGATGCAACGATCACCGGCACGATCCTCGGAAAGGCGCAGACGATCAACAACATCGCGCGCCGCGACGCATTCTGGCGCCGCATGCTCGATCCGGCCACGCTGGCATTCACCTCCGACGAGAACGGCGAAGGGTCCTTCAGAGGCCGGTTCGTCGATCCGGTCGCTCACCACAGCTACGTGCCGAAAGCGATCGCCACGCAGATCTGACCGCGCGGCGCGAGCCGACTGAACCGGCTCAAAGCACCTTCACCATGAACACGCGCGACGTCCCTTCCGGCTCGCACGGCACTTCGCCGAACGCTTCGTAGCCCTGCTTCCGGTAGAAATCCGGTGCCTGGAACGAGATCGTGTAGAGCACCGCACGCGCGCAGCCGCGTCGTTTCGCTTCCGCCTCGGCCTCGCGCAGCAGCCGGCTGCCGAAGCCGCCGCCGCGCAGCGATTCGGGCAGGTAGAACAGATCGATGAAGAAGAGGCCGAGCGACGTGCGCCCCGTGAGGCCGCCGATGATCTCGCCGGTCGCGGGATCGGTGACGTACACGTCGAGCGTGGCCGCGTCGGCGCGGCCCGTCATCGCGTGATTGAATTCGCCGAGCTTGCGGCTGATGAAGTCGTGTGCGGCCGGCTGTTCGGTGTCGGTGAGCCGGATGGAAACGTCGGGTTGCGTTGTCATGGGGCAGGTTCGGTCGAAGAGAGACACCGCCGGGCATGCAACGCCCCGCGCGGGAATCGTACGACTATAGCGCGACGGCGGGCATGCCGTGCTGGCTCACCCGCCGCCTTCGTCACCCGTCGTCACGCATCACGTGGCCGGCCGCGTTCATGCCCTTGCCCCACCCCTGCCCTCACGCCACCGCGAACGCCGCCTTCATGTCGGCGATGCGGCGCCGCTCGCGCGCGATCATCATCCGGTTCACGACGATCACGCCGATCGTCACCGCCGTGATGAACAGCGTCGCCAGCGCGTTCATCTCCGGGTTCAGCCCCAGCCGCACGCGCGAGAACACCACCAGCGGCAGCGTCGTCGAGCCTGGGCCAGACAGGAACGCCGACAGCACCAGATCGTCGATCGACAGCG
Organism: Burkholderia sp. Tr-20390; assembly: GCF_017104595.1. Classification (NCBI taxonomy): domain Bacteria; kingdom Pseudomonadati; phylum Pseudomonadota; class Betaproteobacteria; order Burkholderiales; family Burkholderiaceae; genus Burkholderia; species Burkholderia sp. Tr-20390. Next base: position 126,178 of record NZ_JAAGPC010000004.1, read on the forward strand.
TGAACGACAGCAGCCACCCCGACAGCAGCGCCTGCGAGATCAGCGGCAGCGTCACCACGAAGAACACCTTCAGCGGCGTCGCGCCCAAATCGAGCGCCGCTTCTTCCAGCGACTTGTTCATCTCCTTCACGCGCGACTGCACGATGATCGCCACGTACGACACGCACAGCATCACGTGACCGATCCAGATCGTCACCATCCCGCGCCCCTTCGGCCAGCCGAACATCTGCTCCAGCGCAACGAACAGCAACAGCAGCGAGA